>JBAIXJ010000696.1:0-2611 GCA_037916645.1 Opitutales bacterium
TGACGCCTTTCGATCAGACCCGCTGGGGCGCCCACGCCCCGTCGAGCCTCGTCTACGAACGCCGGCCCGGCCTGGAGGCGATCTCCTTCAGCTACGGACTCGATCCCGCCGTCTATGGGATCGAGGATAAGGCCAAGCGGTCCGACGGCGTGCAGGTGACCGTCGTGTTTGAGCCGGCGAACGGCGCGCCGAAGCTGACGCTCTTCGACCGCTTCATCAACCCAGCCGCCAATCCGGCGCATCGCGGCGTACAGCACGGCCGGGTCGAGCTTCCGCCGGGCCTGCCGGGGAAGATCCTTTTCCTCATGGGGCCCGGACCGAACAACAACAATTCCTACGACTGGTGTTATTGGTCCGATTTCATCGGCGCGCCGTGAGCCGCGCGCCGGCCGGCCTCAATCGATCCGCAGCCGGTCGATGAGCGCCCAGTCAAAGGCGCCGTTGTTGTGGGGACCGGGCAGCGTGCGAAAGACGACCTCGCCGTGCGCCCCCGGCGGCAGCGGCAGGACCCGCGTCCGCACCCCGCGCTGGCCGGCTGGCTGCTCCGGCCCGATCCAGTCGTCCAGCAGCGTCGCGACCGGGCCCGCCGCCGGACGGTATTCGACGAGAAACTGGACGCCGTCGAATTCCTTGTGCTCGTAGGCCTTCTCGTAGACGCGGTAGGCGATCTCGACCCGCGTGGCCCCCGGCGGGATCGTGAAGTACAGCGTCGTCGGCGTGTGCGCCATGAAGATGCGGCGCGCACCCTCGTGCAGATACCAGAGACCGTACGGGAGGACGCCCCGCTCCGGGGTCGGCGACATGTCGGCGAAAACCGCCGCGAACGTCGGGGCGCCCAGCGTCTGCACGTCCAGCGACGCCTTCACCGGATTCTCGCCGATTGGCGTGATGCCGGGATAGTGCTCGGACATCAGCAGGATCTTGTAGCGGAGGTAGATATCCTCGGCGGCATAGACCACGGCGCCGGGCGCCCAGGAGCACAGCGGCTCGGGATGAAGCCCGAAATCCTTGATCCGGGCGGCAATCCAGTCCTGTCGGTTGCGGGCCGTCCCCATGAACACGACGAGCGGCACATGCTCGCCGCGCAGCAGGGCGACGCTCCGCGCCACCGCCTGGGGGTGGAATTGCTCCTGGCTGTCCGGGATCATCAACGCCCGGCGCCCCGCATGGAACGGAAGCTCGGGGCTCCAGTCGGCGCCCTGGATGACGAGGACGTCATCCGGCTTGGTCAGGTCGCGGATCGCCGAGGTCAGGCCGTCATCGCCCAGATTGACGGTGGTCTGGACCCGGTAGTAGTTCGCCGCGTACGCGCGGACCTGACCCGCCACCAACGCCGGGAGGAGAGCCACCCCGAGCCAGCGGCGCGGCCCGCGCGCCTCCCAGAGCCCGACGACCACCAGGCCGGCGGCCAGCGCCAGGAACACGTCGCAGGCGTAATAGTAGTGATCGTGGACGAAGTACAGGTTGGCAAACACCAGCGGCGCGGCGAGGAACGAGGCCAGGGCCGCGGCAACCAGCCGCCGCCAGCGCGGCGCCACGAGGAACGACCCGGCGAGCACCGCGGCCAGGCCCCATCCCGGCATCACCCCCTGGGTCCAGAAGGCATACAGGTGGCGCCAGAACTCCGGGCTGAACCGCACGCCGGGCGTGCCGAAGGTGAACGCGAGGAGGTTCCGGGACAGGAGGAACTCGGCGAGCGGATTCTGCGCCTTGATCCGGTCGGCCATCCAGATCCACCACTCCGCGACCGCGACGATCGGCAGCAGGATGAGCGCGAACTCGCGCAGGGCCGTCACCAGGGCGCGCCGGCGTCCGGCTTCCGTCCGCCACCAATCCCACGCGAGCACCAGGGCCCACGGCACGGCGAACCCCGCCCACGTCGTGACCTTCACCAGCGCCGCCACCGCCCCGGCAGCCAGCGCTCCCGCCAGCCAGCCCCAGCGCCGGTCGCGGTGGTAACGCACGGCGCAGGCCAGGAACCAGGCGCTGGCGGCGAAGGCCGTGGATTCCATCAGGACCGTGCGCGAAAAGAACAGGTACACGGGCGAGGCCAGCACCGGCAGCAGCGCGAGGCACGCCGCGTTCCCCCGCAAACCCGCCGCGCCCAGCAGCAGGAGGAGGGCGGGCAGCGACAGGTAAAAAGCCGCGAGGCTGACCCAGCGTCCCGCCTCGACCACCGGCAGGCCGGCCGCCACGCTCAGCCGCGCCGCCAGCCACTGGTAGAGCGGGAATTCCAGCGGGATCGACCAGGGTTTCCCGAGGACGGGCGTGGCGTAGTCGAGCCGGAACCCGTCGTGCCGCATCGCGTCGATCGAGATGGCGGTCTGCGCCTGGCGGAAGCCCTGCCCCAGCATGCCCGGCATCGTCCAGCCACGGCTGGCGCACCAGGCATGGGCGGCCACCGCCAGCCCCAACACCACCGCGCCCCAGCCGCCGCGTTGCATCAGATTCCGGAAACCCACGGCTTCATGCGAGCGGCTTTCCTCCGGCGGCGCAAGCTTCGCGCCGCCGCCAGTGCCCCGCGCGCCCTTGGACTTGACGCGCGTGGCCCCTTCCGGCGCGATAGCGAGGTTCCGCCCATTCCATTGAACGACCACCGCTCGAGAGCGAT
>JBAIXJ010000697.1:0-2657 GCA_037916645.1 Opitutales bacterium
TCTGGCGCGATTGCCGCGGCGGATTGAACAGGTGCGCGCCGGCCGGGTACACCACCCAGGGCGAACAGACATATAGCGCCGCCTTCGCGCCATTCCGCAGACCGACCGCTTCGGGCCCGAATTGCCAACCGCCCTCGAACGCCGCGGTCCGGACCTGCGCCAGCCGGATCCAATCCAGGAACATCCAGTCCGCCCCGGGGTTGGCGATCTCGACCACGTGGCGCCCCGGCGGAATGGGGGCCGAATAGTCCTGGTTGATCTCGTTGTTGAGCGTCCCCGAACCGTCGCGATCGGGGATCGACGCCCGCAGCACCTCGTCACCGTCCACCCGCACCACGAGCCGCGCGCCCGTGGACACCGAGTTCACATGCACCGTGGCGGAAGCCTTCTCTCCAAACCATGCCGCCAGCCGGATTGGCCGCTGTTGCGCCGCGTGCGCCCGGCCAAGCAGAAAGGCCGCGAGCCGCTCCGCGGAGCGGCTGGCCGCAAGCGGGTTGGCAATCGCGCACTCGTTGCCCGGCCGGCTGCGCCACGAGGGCGTCAGCGCCAGCTCGGCGTCGAACACCTCGCCGTTGGGCAGGGCCCCGCCCAGCTTCGCCGGGGGCTCGCCCGGGTTGGCGAACTTGAGCGGCGACCACCAACCGTCATGCCACCCCGCGCGCCGGAGGAATCCGGTCATCGCTCCGTAGAGCGGGTACACGTCGTTCTGATCCATTTCGTTCCACCACCATGGCATGGAGGATCCGACCGACCCGCCAAGGGCGCCGGCCCACAACCCCTGGCGGAATCCGCGCAGGTAGGGATCGGCGGCGAGGTTCCAGCCATGGGAGTCCACGCCAAATTCGCCGATCATCACCGGCTTGCGGTACCGTTCGATGAACGACCGCGCGAGGGCCGGAAGACTGCGGATCGTCCCGGCTTCGCCGTAGGAGTGGTAGCTCGAGAAATCGAGCTCCGGCACGGCCCAGATGTCCGGCCGGTCGCTGCCGCCGGTCAGGCTGGTGGTCACGAGATGACGGTAGGGGTCGTGCGCGTGCAGCCATTGGCCCATCTCCTGGTGCCAGGCGACGACGTCGCCGGCATTCAGCAACGCCGGACCGATGACGTTGTCGACCTCATTGAACAGCTCCCACCCCACCAGGCGCGGGCTGTAGCCGTAGCGGCCGACAAGGTAACGCAGGCGTTTCTGGTAGATCGCCCTCGCTGCGGCGTCGGTGAGGAAATCATTCGGCCGGGCGCACGGCCCGCCGTTCGCGCGGTTGTAGGGATTCGTCGGCCAGAAGTTGTTCGATCCGCCCCAGTTCCGGTTGCTGGTCTGAAACATCCCGTGGAAGTCGAGGCAGAGCAGAAGGTAGATGCCGTCCTGTTCGGCCTGCTGGAACACGTGGTCCAGCTGCCAGGCGCCTTTGAGATCGTAACGGTTCAGCGTGCCGGGCGTCTGCTCGAGGTCCGCCCACCAGGGGCTCATCCACAAGCGCGCGAAATCCTCCCCCGCCCCGCGCATCGTGCCAAGCCAGCGGTCGTAATCAAAGGTGCCGCCCTTCTCGGGCCAGCACACGTTGGCCCCCGCCAGCCGCAGCGGGCGGCCGTCCGAGGTTTCGAGGTCGCGCTGGTTCGCCGCGAGCCGCACCCAGCCCGGTGCCGCGGCCGGGTCGGCCGCGGCGACGCTGAAATGGGTCGTGACCGTCGGCGCGACCGCGCCACCGTTCACCTGGACCGCCAGCGCCAGGGCGTACCCGCCCGGCTCCGCCGGCGTGAAGCGGATCCGCCATTCGGGCGCGCCCACGGGAGTCAGGGCCTCGGCGCCCCCCACCAGCGTGCGCGCGAAAGCCTGGTACCAGAAGGCCGGCACCGTCAGGCTCTGCCCCGACGGACTGGTGAACGTGGCGTCGACGCGGATCAGGTCCGGGTCAAAGGGGTTCGCCACCTCCGGGACCTGCTCCACGCGAAACTCCGCCCGCTGCCAGACGCGCGCCGGCCCGAGCGGGACGATCTGGGGTTGCGCCGCCAGCGGCGCGGCCGCGGCAACACCGGCCAGCAGCGCAGCCAGAACCCGTGGAAGCCAGATGCATATTGTGCCCATGCGCGTTTCCATAGGGACGATCCGCCGGCGAGAATTCAAGAACAAGCGCACGGAGCTTCGGCTCTTTCTGCGTGCGTCCCGCCTCGGCGGTGTTTCTACCCCGATGGGCACCGCAGAGACGGGACCAACGCCGAGGAAAGGGAAGCGGCAAGGGCTTAACCACCCTCTCGCCTCACCCCCGGCCCGCATTCGCCCCGCCGCGGCGCCATGCGTCCACCGACCAGAGCCCGGGCCCCGCCACGAGCAGGAACAGCAGCCCGAACCACATCGCCAGATCCGTCCGGGCCTCGTGCACCATGCTGAGCAGGCCGTAGCTCGTGAGCTTCATCAGCGACAGCCCGAGATACGCGTGGCCCAGCAGCACCGGGATCTTGGTGGTGACGATTGCGACCGAAATGTCGATGAATAGCGCCAACGCGGCGAACCGGTTCAACAGGCCAAGGATCACCAGCGCGCCCCCGAGGGTTTCGACCGCAGCCACGAACGGCCCAAGGATCTCGGGATGCGGGAGGCCGATGGCGGCAAACCGGCCGGCGGCGTTGGCCGCGGGGTCAAGGAACTTGAGGACGCCCTC
>JBAIXJ010000698.1:0-5612 GCA_037916645.1 Opitutales bacterium
TTCATGGCGCCGTACTCGCGCCGCGTGGAGCCCCAGATCGCGATCAGGAAATACTTCGGCACGATGGCGAGTTCGTAGAACACGAACAGCAGCACCACGTCGGCGCTGAGAAACACGCCGTAGACGCCGCCGATGAGCGTGAGGTAGAGGGCGAAGAACTCGCCCGCCCGCTCCTCGACGTTCCACGAGAAGAGCACCCCCGCCGTCGCCGCGAGCCCCGTCAACAGCACCAGCGTCAGGCTGATGCCGTCGGCGGCCAGCCAGTACCGCACGCCGAATTCCGGAATCCACGGCAGATTGACCAGCGTTTGGAGGCCGGGCCTCGGCGCAAACCCGGCGGCGGCGGCCAGGGTGACCATCCATCCGGCCAGAGCGGTCGTCAGCGCCAGCCACCGCGCCACGGCGGCCCGGCGCCGGCCGGCCACCAGGACAGCCGCGGCGCCCACCAGCGAAAGATAGATGGTCCAGGGCAGTAGACTCATCTCACGACACGGGAGCCGGGAGCCAGCCCAGCGGTCCGGCCCAAAGCGTGGCCAACCCATTGACGAGGTGCAGCAACGGATGCGGCAGGACGCCGAGCACGGCCATCAGCACAACCGCCATGCCCACGGTGGCAATCTCCCGAAACGAGAGATCCGGGAACGGTGGGTCCGCCGGCCGGCGCGGACCGTGAAAGACCCGCTGATAGAACGTCAGCAGGAAGACGGCCGTCACCAGCAGACCCAGGCACGACAACGCGGCCATCGCCGGCGCCAGGCCGAACACGCCGCGCAGGATCAGAAATTCGCTCACGAAGCCGTTCAGTCCCGGGAGGCCGAGAGCCGAGAACATCGCGATGCCGCAGAGTCCGGCGAAAACCGGCGCCGCCGCGCGCAGGCCGCCGAAATCATCGAGACCGCGGCGGCCGTCGCGGCGCGCCTCCAGCACGCCCACGAAGAAAAACAGCGCGGCGGCGGACAGGCCGTGGTTGAACATCTGCAGCAGGGCGCCGTCCAGCGCCGCCGCGGCCGCGCCTGCCGCCGGCGGTCCGGCCGGCCCGCGGAACGCCGTCACCGCGAACAGCGCCAGCAGACAGGTGTTGACGTGGTTGAGCGACGAGTAGGCCAGCATGCGCTTCAGGTCCGTCTGCGCCAGCGCCGCGAACGCGCCCACGAGCACGCCGGCCAGCGCCAACCAGAGCAGGACGCCGGACGCCGCGTGCAGCTGGTCGGGAAAGAGCGGCCACAGGATGCGGAAGAACCCATAGACGCCCATCTTCGCCATCACGCCGGTGAGAAACATCGACACGCCGACCGGCGCCTCGGCATACGCCGCCGGCAGCCAGGTGTGGAACGGGAAGAGCGGCACCTTGACGGCCAGGCCGAGGAACACGCCGGCAAACGCCGCCGTCGCCAGCGCGGGACCGAGGCGCGCGGCCAGCGTCCCCGGCGGCAGGGTCTGCAGGGCCGCGAAGTCCATGGTGCCCGTCGCGGCATAGACCGCCGCGAAACCGGCCAGCATGAACGCGCTGCCGCCGAGCGTGTAGATGACGAATTGATAGGCTGCCCGGCCGGCTCCCGGGCCGCCCCACATGCGGATGAGGAAGAATGCCGGGACCAGGCTGAGCTCCCAGAAAATGAACCAGAGGAAGAAGTCCTGGGCGACGAACACTCCGACGGCGCTGCCCTGCAGCACGAGAAAAAGGCTCCGGAACTGCCGGCCCTGGCGTTCGACCGCCCACGACGCGAGCAGCGACATGGGACCGATCACGCCCGTCAGGAGCACCAGCAGCAGGCTCAGTCCGTCGAGCGCGAGGTGGTAACGGATGTGCAGCGCCGGCATCCATTCGAAGCCCTCTTGGATGCCCGGTCCGACGGCGTAGCAGGCGAGCCCGAGGGCCAGCGTGCTCAGACTCAGGGCCAGGGACACCCCGCGCGACATCCGCGGCGGCAGCGCGGCGACAACCGTGGCGCCGACCCACGGCACAAAGATCAGGAGCGACAGCCAGAGCGGCGGATTCACCGGCCACCTCCCCACGAGAGCCAGAGCACCAGGGCCGCGAAGCCCGCCGCCAAGACGAGCAGGTAGCTCCGCGCCTCGCCCGTCTGGGTGCGGGAATAGGCGCGGCCCGTTTCGCGCAGGTGCCCGCTCGCCCCGTCAAATCCGGCATTCAGTCCGTCCTCGTCGGCCTGCTGGCCGAGCAAACCGGCGAACCGGCCCAACGCCGCCACGCTCCGGACCACGCCGTCCCAGATCCAGCGATCCAGTCCGTCCGCCCATGTCGCCGCCATCCGCGTCAGCCGCCCGACCGTCGCGGCGTAGATTTCGTCGACGCCAAGCCGGCCGGCGAGCGCCGCCCAGATCCGGGGGACCGCCACGGCCAGCGGATCGCGCGCCGCTTGGGACGCGCGCGGCCGCCGCCCATATAGCCACCAGCCGGCGCCGAGACCGATGCCGACCAGCAGCACAGAGAGCGCGGTCAGCCCCGCATGCTCAACCAGCGGCCGCGACTCGAGCCTTTCGCCCGTCAACATCGATTGGAGCCACGGCCAGGCCGGCGTGCCGAGAAACCCGAGCCCGGTGGCAAACACGGCCAGGACGATCAGCGGCACGGTCATGACCGCCGGACTCTCCCGCGCCCCGCCGGCATGATCCGTCCGGGGAGGACCGAAAAACACCTCGGCGGTCAGGCGGGTCATGTAGAACGCCGTCAGCAGCACCGCCGCCAACCCCGCGCCAAGGGGCACCGCCGACACCGGCCAGACCAGGGCCGCGTGCAGGATCGCCTCCTTGCTCCAGTAGCCGGAAAAAAGGAATGGCACGCCGGCCAGCGCCATCATGCCGACGGCAAACGTGGCAAACGTCAGCTTCATCCGCGGCGCCAAGCCGCCGAGCCGGCGGATGTCCTGCTCGTGATGCGCGGCGTGAATGACCGAACCCGCGCCGAGGAACAGGAGGGCCTTGAAGTACGCGTGGGCGAGCAGGTGGAAGATCGCTGCCGTCCACGCCCCCACCCCGAGCGCCAGCATCATGTAGCCGAGCTGCGAGATCGTTGAGAACGCCAGCACGCGCTTGAGGTCGTTCTGCGCCACGGCCACGAGCGCGCCGAGCAGTGCCGTGATCGCGCCGACCACGGCCACCACCGTCAGGGCGTGCAGCGGTACACCCGCGACCGCGAGGTCCGCCGCCATCAGCGGATACACCCGGGCGACGAGAAAGACGCCGGCGGCGACCATCGTCGCCGCATGAATCAGCGCGCTCACCGGGGTCGGGCCCTCCATGGCGTCGGGCAGCCACACATGCAGAGGGAACTGGCCGGATTTGCCCACCGCCCCGGCGAAAAGGAGCAGCCCGATGGCGGTCGAAAGCAGAAGACCGCCAGCCACCGAATGCCCCGCCAGTGCGGCGAGGACCGGTGGGGCGAGGCAGCCCGCGTCGCCGTCGTAGAACAGGAGCGTGCCGCTCGCGTGGTAGAGCCAGACCATGCCCAGCAACAGCGCGAGATCGCCGATCCGCGTCACGAGGAAGGCCTTTTTTGCCGCCGCCGCGGCCTCGGGCCGGTGGAACCAGAAGCCGATCAGCAGGTAGGAGGCGAGCCCGACCAGCTCCCAGCAGATGAACAGCAGCAGGAGGCTGTTGGCGACGACGAGGCCCAGCATGGCGCCGGCGAACAGGCTCAGGAAACAGAAGAAACGCGCGCCGTTGGGATCTTCGCGCATGTAGCCCAGGCTGAAGACAAAGATCAGGAGCCCGACCAGCGCCACCATCACGAGCATCACGGCGCCCAGCGGGTCGAGCAGCCAGCCGAGTCGCAACGGGGCGGTGCCGACGTCAAACCAAGTGAAATTGTGATAACGGTGCGCGGCGGGATCGACGAGGGCGGCGGCGAGCGCGCGCCCGGACAGCAGCAGCGCGCCGGTCATGGCCGCGATCGCGACGCCCGCGGCGAACGTCCGGCCGCGCCGCGGCGTCAGGGCGCCGGCGCCGGCCGCCAGCAGCGGCAGCAGCGGAATGAGCCAGAGTCGGTCCACCGGAAATCCCATGGTCAACCCCTCAGCCGCACGGCCTCCGCCAGCCGTACGCTCCGTTGATGGCGGTAGAGCGCGATCACGAGGGCCAGCCCGACCGCCGCCTCCGCCGCGGCCACGGCGATCCCAAACAGCACGAAGACCACGCCGGTGGCGGTCGACGGCGACGGCCCAAAACGCCAGAACGCCACGAAGTTCAGGTTGGCCGCGTTGAGCATCAGCTCGATGCCCAGCAGCACGAGGATCGCGTTGCCCCGGCACAGCGCCCCGGCCAGGCCGACGCCGAAGAGCCCGCACGAGATCAGAAGACAGATGGCCAGCGGGCTCATGCGGGGTCATCCCGTCCGGGGCCGGACTCCGGCGCCGCCAGCACCACGGCCCCGAGCAGCGCCACGGTCAGGATCACGCCGGCGACGAGCAGGGCGCCCGCATGCGCGCCCATGAGCTCCACGCCGAGGCGGCGCGTCGTGAGCGCCGGCGCGGCCTCCGCCGCCGGGGAAAAGGGTGTCGCGAGCACCGCCCGGGCGATCACGGCGGCCACGAGGGCGCCGACCGCCAGGCCGGCGATGGCCCGGCCGGGCCCGGCCGCCGCCGGGGCTTCGCCCGCCCCAGGGCGGGGCCGGGTGAGCAGCACGGCAAAAAGCACCACCATCGAGACGGCCCCGACGTAGACCAGCACTTGGGCGAACGCCAGAAACTCGGCGCCGGCCCAGAGGTAGAACGCCGCCACGCCGCCCCACGCGAGCACCAGCCAGAGCGCGCTGTGAATCAGGTTGCGCCGCGCCATCGCCACGGCGGCGGCGCCCAGCAGCAAGACGGCGATGGCGGCCAGGACCGGGATCATGACGGCGCGTAACGGTAGGTGCGCGGCCCCACGCGCGCGGTGAGCCGGCGTCCGATCGCGGCGGCGGGGACCAGCACGAGGAGGAGCGACGCCGCCCAGCGCCCGAGCTGCGCCGGCGGCGACTCCCATCCCGCGCCCAGGCGCCAGAGGGCGGCCGCGCCGAGGTCGAGCAGGGCCAGCGGCACGAGGAATTTCCACGCCAGCCGCATGAGCTGGTCGATGCGCAGGCGTGGCAGCGTGCCGCGGATCCAGATGAACAGCGCGAGCAGGGCCGCGAGCTTCACCGCGAACCAGACGTAGGAGGGAACGATCTCCAGGAAGGCGCACGGCGCCTGCCACCCGCCCAGGTAAAGCGTGACCGCCATCGCGCAGAGGGCCGTCATGCCCAGGTACTCCGCCATGAAGAACAAGGCGTACTTGAACCCCGAGTATTCCGTGAGGTGCCCGGCGATCAGCTCGCTCTCCGCCTCGGGCAGGTCGAACGGCGAGCGGTTGGCCTCCGCCAGCGCCGCGATCAGGAAGATGATCAGCCCGGCGGCGCCCCAAGGGGTGCAGACGTACCAGTGCGGCACCACGCCGAAGGACCACCGGCCCTGCGCCGCGACGATGCCCCGTGTCGAGAGCGTCCCGGCGAGCATCACCACCGGGACGGCCGCGAGCAGCAGCGGCAGCTCGTAGCTGATCAGCTGCGCCAAAGCGCGCATCGCCGCGAGCAGCGAGTATTTGTTGTGGCTCGACCAGCCGGCCATGAACACCGCCAG
>JBAIXJ010000699.1:0-10441 GCA_037916645.1 Opitutales bacterium
CCACCTTTTCCAATCCGTCCGGCCAGCCGGACGCAAACGGCGCGACGAACACCACGAGGCCGAGCGCAGCGAGCAGGCCGTAGACCGCCAGCTCGCCCGGGCGGGAGGATCCGGATTCCGCCGGCGCCGGCGCGAACACTTCCGGACGGGCCCCCGCCACCGCCGCGACGACCAGCGTGGTGATTACGGCCTCGCCAAACGCGATCAGTATGTGGATGCCGGTCATAGCCGGAAACGCCACATTCCAAGCGACGGTGCCGGAGAGCGCGAGTTCGCCGGCGCAGACCACGGCGGCGAACACCGTCGAGCACCAGGCGGCAAAGGCCGTCGCCAGCAGCCGGGACCGCAGGCCGCCGCCGGTCATCCGGAGCACGAGCGCGTACATCGCGTAGCCGGCCGCGGGGGCCACGACCGCCATGTTGAAGATGTTGGCGCCGAGCGCGGTGAGGCCTCCGTCGGCAAAGACCAAACACTGCACGATGAGCACCGTGGTCATCGCGAGCACGGCGGCGCTCGGGCCCAGCAAGACCGCCACGAGCACGGCGCCGATCAGGTGCCCCGAGGTCCCCCCGGCCACCGGGAAGTTCAGCATCTGCGCGGCGAAAACGAACGCTGCGGCCAGGCCGATCAGCGGCACCCGGCGTCCCGCGGCGCCGCGGCGCACCGCGCGCAGGGCGACGCCGACGCCGGCCGCCGCCAGCCCGGCGCTCGCCACCGCTGTCTTCGCATCCAGAAATCCATCGGGGATATGCATGAGGACCGCCGCTCCGGGCCGTCTTGTTCTTGAGACTTGCGGGGCCAAGTCAACCTGCCGCAGGCGGCGCGGACCGCCGGGCGGGGTGACCCGGATCCGGCACGCCGGGCCTTCACCCGACCAGGCGCCGCACGCGGCGGACCACCTCCGGCAGCGCGGCGGCCACCGGCGGCGAGAGCTCGAGGACCATCGATTTCAATTCCGTCACGGAGACGGTGACCACCTCGATTTCGGGCAGCGAACCCAGCAACGCGGCGGCGGCGATCAGATCGCGCAGGCCGAGGTCGTGGGCGCCGAGCGCCGTCGGCAGGTCGCCCGCCACGCGCGCCCGGAACTGGCGCACCGTGCCCGCCGGGGCGCCGTCGCGCGTCGCATCGATCAGGATGATGCGTGGAGAGCTGTGCAGCAATCCAAGCAGATGGATCCCGCCCGTGCCGCCGTCCAGGATCCGGACCTGCGGTGGCCACGCCCCGGCCTCCAGCGCCCGGATGGCATGGACGCCGACGCCTTCGTCGCCCACGAGCACATTGCCGACGCCGAGGACGAGCACGTCGACCGGCGGCGTCGCGAGGAACGAGGCGGCAGGGCGAGCGGGCTCGACGGTGGCAACCATGGATCTCAGGCGGACGGCGGCTTCGCGGGGCCGCGCGACGGCCGCGACGCCAGCGGGAACCACGACCGGCCGTTGCCCTTCAGGGCCTCGGGCGTCACGAACTTCCAGCCGCCGACCATCGACGACATCACGCCATGGCCCTCGACGTAGTCGTGGTAGAACACGAGATAGACGTGGACGAGGGTGAAAACGATGAAGAACCACATGGCGAGATAGTGCCATTGGCGCAGCCCGTACTCGCCGCCGAACCACGGCACCGCCCAGGTGAAGAGCCGCGGGAACCAGGCCTTGCTCATCGAGGCGTACATCGCGAACCCGCTGACGACCTGGAAGACGAAGACCAGGAACATGGCGAAGTAGGTGAAGTACGCCAGGGCGTTGTGCCCGACCGCGTGGATGGTCCGGTGCGTCGCCTGCAGCACGTCGACCTCGAGCACGGCCCGCACCTGCCGGAACTGGGCGCGCCGCAGCGGCAGGAA
The DNA here is from genome assembly GCA_037916645.1 of Opitutales bacterium. GTDB lineage: Bacteria > Verrucomicrobiota > Verrucomicrobiia > Opitutales > Opitutaceae > Fen-1467. The sequence continues at coordinate 1,847 of JBAIXJ010000699.1, forward strand.
GTTCCGCCAGTCCGAATACTGGTTGCCGACGAAGCCCCAGTAGATGCGGAAGGCGAAGTTGAAGAAGAACACATAGGCCGCCGTGAAGTGGATGAAGCGGTTGACGCCAAACCAATAGCTGAACGACGCCTCGCCCGCGCTCGCGAGGGCCGGCGGATGGGCGATGAGGAGGCCCGTGACGGTGAGCACGAGGACGCACAGGGCGTTCAGCCAGTGGTAGAACCGCACCGGCAGTTCCCAGACGTAGACGCGCTTGAACACGGGCGCCGCCGGGGAAACCCCGACCGGAGAGGATGGTGAAGTCATGGCGACCTCCTATCAGAGCGCCGGGTTGGTGGAGGCGGTGCCGATCGGCGCGCCCCGGTCATCGTAGAGGTGGACGGCGCACGCGAGACACGGATCGAACGAATGCACGGTGCGCAGGATCTCGAGCGGCTTGGCGGGATCGTGCACCGGCGTCCCGACGAGCGAGGCCTCGTAGGGCGACCGCTGGCCCTTGCCGTCGCGCGGCGAGGCGTTCCACGTGCTGGGCACGACCAGCTGGTAATTGCCGATCTTGCCCTGCGAGATGACGAGCCAATGGGCCAACGCTCCCCGCGGCGCCTCGGAGGCGCCGACCCCGCGGGCCTGCGCCGGCCAGGCGGCCGGCTCCCACTTTTCCTTGGTGAAGGTCCGGGTGTCGCCGTTGCGGATGTTGGCGAGGAGCTGGTCGTAGAACCCCCGGGCCCACCGGGCGATCAGGCGCGTCTCGATGCCGCGGGCCGCCGTCCGCCCGAGCGTCGAGAAGAGCACCGATGCGGGCGCCTTGAGCGCCGCCAGGGCCTCCGTGACCGCCTCCTTGATCTCTTCGTTCCCGCTCGCGAACCCCACGAGCATGCGGGCCAGCGGGCCGACTTCCATGGCGTGCCCCTTCCAGCGGGGCGTCTTGAGCCACGAGTATTTTCCGCCGACGTTGAGGTTGTCGTACGGCGGTTTGGGGCCGGTGTAGTTGAAGTCGGTCTCTCCGTCCCAGGGGTTGAGCCCCTGCTCCTCGCCGGCCGCGTAGCGATACCAGGAGTGATTGATGTGCTCCCGGACGCCGTCCGGATCATGCGGGTCCACCGGATGCACCTTGGTGAGGTCGCGGTCGAGCACGGCGCCGCGCGCGAACTTGAAGCGCGCCACGTCGGCAAAGCCGTTGGTCGGCAGGTCGCCGTAGCAGAGGTAGTTGCTCACGCCGCCGCCGATCTCCGTCCAGTCGAGATAGAACGGCGCGATTGCGAGCAGATCGGGAAGGTAGACCTGCTCCACGAAGCGCGCCCCCTCCTCGAACAGCCGCCCGACGTAGGCGAGGCGCTCCGCGTTGATCGCGTTGGCCTCGTCGATGTTGAGCGCGCAGGGGACGCCGCCCACGAGGTAGTTGGGATGCGGGTTCTTGCCCCCGAAGATCGCGTGGACCTTCACCATCTCCTTCTGCCACTCGAGCGCCTCGAGATAGTGCGCGACGCCGATCAGGTTGACCTCGGCCGGGAGTTTGAAGGCCGGGTGGCCCCAGTAGGCGTTGGCGAAGATGCCGAGCTGACCGCTCTCCACGAACGCCGTCAGCCGTTTTTGCAGGTCGCGGAAGTACGCCGGCGAACTCTTCGGCCAGCTGGAGATGCTCTGGGCGAGGCGCGAGGTCTCCGCGGGGTCGGCCTTCAGGGCGCTGACCACATCGACCCAGTCGAGTGCGTGCAGGTGGTAGAAATGCACCACGTGGTCCTGCAGGTACTGGGCGCAGAACATCAGGTTGCGGATCAGCTCCGCGTTGGGCGGGATCGCGATGCCGAGCGCGTCCTCCACCGCGCGGACGGAGGCGAGCGCGTGCACAGTGGTGCAGACGCCGCACACCCGCTCGGTGAACGCCCAGGCGTCGCGCGGGTCGCGGCCCCTGAGGATGGTCTCGATGCCGCGCACCATGGTGCCGGCGCTCCACGCGTCGGCGATGCGGCCGTCCTTGACCTCCGCCTCGATGCGCAGGTGGCCCTCGATGCGGGTGATGGGATCGACAACGATGCGGGTGCTCATGGCTTACTCCTTGGGTTGATCGTCCATCTCGGCCACGGCGGGCGGGGGCGCGAGGCTGGCCGATTCCCCCGGATGCTCGCCGATCTCGCGGCGCTTGCGAATGTTGGTGAGGACGGCATGGGCCGCGGCGCCGGCGACCGTGGCGGCGCCGACGGCGAGCCCGATCTGGTCGGCCGTCGCCTCGATGCCGAACCCGGGGAAGCTCGCCAGCCGCTGGTAGAACGGCCCGTTGTCCCAGAAACCCGCCTCGGAGCAGCCGAGGCAGCCGTGGCCGCTCTGGATGGGATAGCTGACGCCGTTGTTCCAGCGCATCACGCCACAGGCGTTGTAGGTCGTCGGACCGCGGCAGCCCATCTTGTAGAGGCAGTAGCCGCGGCGCGCGTTCTCGTCGTCGAACGACTCGACGAAGAGGCCGGCATCGTAGTACGGCCGGCGGTAGCACGTGTCGTGCACCCGTCGCGAATAAAACGCCTTGGGCCGGCCGAGCGCGTCCAGCTGCGGGATGCGGTCGAACGTCAGCAGATGGACGACGACCCCCGCCATCACCTCGGCGATCGGCGGGCAGCCCTGCACGTTGATGATCGGCTTGCCGGTCACGACGGCGTGGATCGGCATGGCCTGGGTCGGATTCGGCTTGGCCGCCTGGACGCAGCCGGCGCAGGCGCAGTTGCCCCACGCGATGACGGCTTTCGCCCCGGCGACGGCCTCGCGCACGATCTCGAGCGCGGAGCGCCCGCCGATGCAGCAGTAGACGCCGTCGTCGGCCAGGGGCACCGAGCCCTCGACCATCAGCAGGTAACCGCCCGGATTCTCCTTCATCGTCCGCTGCATGCATTCCTCCGCCTGGGCACCGGCCGCGGCCTGCAGCGTCTCGGTGTAATCGAGCGACACCTTGTCGAGCAGGATGTCCGCCACGAGCGGATGGGAGGAGCGGATGAACGACTCGCTGCAGCAGGTGCATTCCTGGAAGTGCAGCCAGACGATCGGCAGCCGGCGCTTCTTCTCGAGGGCCTTGACCACGTCGGCGACCCCGCTGCTCTCGAGGCCGAGGTACGCCGCCATCCAGGTGCAGAACTTGACAAAATCACGCCGGCTCACGCCGCGCGCACGCATCTCTTCCCAAATCGTCGGACCGCCGGCGGGCGGTGCGGAGACGGGCACATTCATGGGGTCTGGGGGCTGGCCGCACCGCCCGGGCAGGCCCGGCGGCACAGCAGTTGGGCATTAATTGTCTTGGAGACTGCGCGTTTCTTGGCATGCATCAATGCATATATGACCCTCAGGTCATTGAATTAATCCTCCTACTGCCAGCCCCGCCTGCCTGCTGGACATCTCATCGTCCCCGCCCCACGTTGCTCCCCTCGTGCATGAACTCGGCATCGCCGAATCCGCGCTGGCCATGGTCCTGACCCAGGCCCGGAAGGCCGGCGCGTCGCGGGTGGAGCAGATCGTCATCCGCGTGGGAGCGCTCTCCGGCGTCGACCCGGAGGCGCTCCGCTTCGCGTTCACCGCGATCCTCCCAGGCACGGCGGCGGCGGACGCCATCCTCCAAATTGACCCGGTCCCGGCCGTCGCCTACTGTCCCGACTGCCAGCACGACTTCGCCCTGGAGGACAACTTCTTCATGGAATGCCCGACCTGCGGCCGGCCCAACGCCGTCCTCAAGACCGGCCGCGAACTCGACCTGATGCGCATCGAAGTGACCTGACTCCCCATGCCCAAGAAAAAAACCGTCCCGCGCCGCGCCAAGGCTGCTCCCGCCAGCGGCGTGATCCTGGTCGACGTCCGCGAACCCGACGACGCGCCGCCCGCGCCGCCGGGCGACGCGGTGCCGGGGATGACCCGGGCGATCGACCTCGGCGTGCGCCTGCTCGACCAGAACGACCGGCAGGCCGCGGCCAACCGCGCGCTCCTCCATGAGCGCGGGATCCGGACCCTGAATTTCGTCTCCTCGCCCGGCGCCGGCAAGACGACGCTCCTGGAGCGCACGCTGGCCGCGCTGGCCGGCGAGGTGCGTTGCGCGGTGCTCGTCGGCGACTTGGAGACGGACAACGACGCCCGGCGCCTGCGGCGGGAGGGCGTGCCCGTGGCGCAGATCACCACCGGCGGCACCTGCCATCTGGATGCCGCCATGGTGGCCCGCGGTCTGGCCGCGCTCCCGCTGGAGGGCGTGCGGCTGTTGTTCGTGGAAAACGTCGGCAACCTGGTCTGCCCCGCGTCGTTCGACCTCGGCGAGAACCGGCGGATCACGCTCCTGTCGTGCACCGAGGGCGAGGACAAGCCCCTCAAGTACCCTCCGATCTTCACCAGCGCCCACGCAGTCATCCTCAACAAGATCGATGTCGCGGCCGCGCTGGGTTTTGACCGCGCCGCGGCCACGGCCAACCTCCGGCACATGGCGCCCCACGCCCCGATCTTCGAACTCTCCGCCCGCACCGGGGAGGGATTCGACGCCTGGCTCGCCTACCTGCGCGCGCTCCTCTGAATCATGGCTCCGGCGGCTGACGACAGCGGGCTGCTTCCGGCCGATCGTCTGCTGGAGATCGAGGGCACCGTACAAGGCGTCGGCTTCCGGCCCTTCGTCGTCCGCCTGGCGGCCCGCGCCGGCCTGCGGGGCTGGGTGCGCAACAACGAACGGGGGGTGATCCTCCGTGCGGCTGGCGCCCCGGCGGCGCTGGACGCCTTTGCCGCCGCGCTGCAGTCCGACGCGCCGCCGGCCGCGCGCATCACCGCGCTGCAGAGCCGGCCGGTGGACACCGAGGCGGACCTGCCGGCGGTGCCGGCGGCCGGCTTCCTGATCCTCGAGAGTGAGATCGAGGCCGCGCCAAGCGCCGCGGTGACGCCGGACCTGGCCCTCTGCCCGGATTGCCGGCGGGAACTCACGGACCCCGGCGACCGCCGCCAAGGCTACCCCTTCATCAATTGCACCAACTGCGGTCCGCGCTACTCGATTCTCCTCGGACTGCCCTACGACCGCCCGCGGACCACGATGGCCGCGTTCGCCATGTGCCCCGACTGCCGGCGCGAGTACGAGGACCCCGCCAACCGGCGGTTCCACGCCCAGCCCAACGCGTGCCCGGTCTGCGGCCCGCAGGTCGAGCTGCACGACGCGGCCGGCGTCATGCAGGCGTCCCGCGGCGGGGCCATCGCCGCCGCGGCCGACGCGCTGCGGTCCGGCCGGATCGTCGCCGTCAAGGGACTGGGCGGATTCCATCTCATGGTGGACGCCGCCAATGAAGCGGCGGTGGGGGAACTGCGCCGCCGCAAGCATCGCGAGGAGAAGCCCCTGGCGGTCATGTTTCCGTCGCTCGCATCGCTCCAGCAGGCCGCGGATCTCACGGAGGAGGACCGGCGCTGGCTGATGTCCGCCGCCGCGCCGATCGTGCTCGTGCGGCGCCGCGCGGCCGCGCCGCTGGCCGGCGCGGTGGCGCCGGACAATCCGTGGATCGGCGCGCTGCTGCCGTATACCCCCCTGCACGTTCTCCTCCTCGAGGCCGTGGGCCGCCCGGTCGTTGCCACCAGCGGCAATCTCGCCGAGGAGCCGCTCTGCACCGACAATGCGGAGGCGCGCCGGCGGCTCGGCGCGATCGCCGACCTTTTTCTGGTGCATGACCGGCCGATCGCCCGGGCGGTGGACGACTCGGTGCTGCGGCGCGCGGCCGCCGGGCCGGTTCTGTTGCGCCGGGCCCGCGGCTTTGCCCCGGCGCCCTTTGCCCTGCCCCGCGGCGTCGCCGCACCCGCCCCGCTGCTCTGCGTCGGCGGCCATCTCAAGAGCACGATCGCCGTGACCGCGGGAGCCCAGGTGGTGCTGAGTCCCCATATCGGCGATCTCGCGAATCCCGTCTCCGTGGAGGCATTCCGGCGGACGGTGACGCTGCTGGGATCGCTTTATCACGGGCGTTTTGCGCAGGTCGCCTGCGACGCCCATCCCGACTATGCCTCGACCCGGTTTGCCGCCAGCCTCGGCGTTCCCGTGGTGCCCGTGCAGCATCATCTGGCGCACATCCTGTCCTGCCTGCTCGAGCACGGCGGGGGGCCCCCGCGGGTGCTCGGCGTGGCCTGGGACGGCACCGGATACGGTTCCGACGGGACCGTGTGGGGCGGCGAATTCATCGTGGTCGACCGGGCGGCCGGTTCGGCCCGCCGTGTGGCCCACCTCCGGCCGTTTCGCCTACCGGGCGGGGAGGCCGCGATCCGCGAACCGCGGCGCAGCGCCCTGGCGCTGCTGCACGACCTGTACGCCGGCGACGCCGCGCGCCTCCATGCGCCGGCCGCGGCCCTCGGATTCGGCGGGGCCGAAATCTCGATCCTGCTCGCCGTGCTGGATCGCGGTATCCATGCCCCCGTGACGACCAGCGCCGGGCGGCTGTTTGACGGGATCGGCGCCCTGCTGGGCCTGCGGACCCGGTGCACATTCGAGGGGCAGGCCGCGATGGAGCTGGAGTTTGCGGCCGACCGGGAAACACAGAAAGAAGCGCCGATAATCCTGCCCATAACCGAAGCGGCCGCGCCCGGAAACTGGCAGGTCGATTGGCGGCCCCTGCTGGAATGGGCGCTCGGTCAACGCGCCGCAGCGGACCGATCTGCCGCCGCCGCAAGTTTTCATTCCGCGCTGGCGCATGCCATTGTCGACGTCGCCAAGCGGGTGGACATCGACACAGTGGTCTTGAGCGGCGGATGCTTTCAAAACGCGCGGCTTCTCGACGCGACGGCGCGCGAGCTGGCAAAAGCGGGGTTCAAGGCGCTTGTCCACCGCCACTTGCCGCCGAATGACGGAGGAATTTCCGCCGGCCAGGCCTTGGCTGCACTTTGGGGCATCACCGCGGTCTCACCGGCCAGTTCCAACCGTCCGTGACTCCGCGCGGCGGCGGAGCATCGTCTGAAGTGCAGGCGGGCGATCACATGTCTTCAGCTCAACTGAAGTATTGCTTATTTCAAGCAGTGGTTTGACGGACGAATTCAGGATGGATTTCAGTGCGGCCCGGCCACTGAACAACAGAGACACGCCGGCAGCGGTCGCACGGGCGTCAGAACGCAAGAGAGAGAGAGCCATCGGGTAATTCCCAGCTCAATATCGCGCCGGCAACAACAACCAAGCTATTGGTGATTAGTATCTAGAGAAAAACAACTACCACGGCATTGCATGCAGAGGAGACTGCGGCTTGGGGCGCCGACATCTCCACCATGATCACCGAGCTCCGCATCAATACTTGGAACCACGAAAGCGGACGTTCGCGGTCGAAATGCCATAAGCCTTGGTAATTTGGCTCGATGTATTCGGGGTGACGGTTAGAAAGCCGGCAAGCGACAACTTTTGCCGCGACTCTCCGCCAACGACCCCGCCCCCATGATCGAGCTCAAACGAACAATCAAATACGAATCCGACCGGGTAAAAGGTTTCGGCCGAGAGGTGATGAGCGTGCCCGGCTGCGAACAGCTCGAAACCTGCATCCAGTGCGGCACGTGCTCCGGCCTCTGCCCGCTGAGCATCTACATGGACTACACGCCGCGGCAGGTGATGGAGCTGACCCGATCCGATTTCAAGAACGAGGTCCTGCGGAGCACGACCATCTGGCTCTGCGCCTCGTGCTACGCCTGCACGGTCGAATGCCCGAAGAAGATCCGGATCACCGACATCATGTATGAGCTCAAGCAGCGGGCGATCCACGAGGGGATCTACCCGAAGCGCTTCCCCATCCCGGTCCTGGCCCAGGAATTCTACAAGATGTCCCACCGGCACGGCCGCGTGACGGAAAATTTCCTCGCGACGATCATGTTCCTCAAGACCAACTTCCTGGCCGCCGTCGGCATGTGGCGGCTGGGCCTGAATCTCCTCACGCGCGGAAGGTTCCCGCTCAAGATGGAGGGCATCAAGCGCAAGGCCGAGCTCGGCCGGATGATGGCCGTGGTCGACGCGCTGTCCATCGACGCGCTGAGCGACCAACGTCGGGCGCGCGCCAACGGCGGCAACGGGACGGGAGGACATTGAGCCATGAAATACTCCTATTTCCCCGGCTGCTCGCTCAAGGGCACCGGGCGCGCGTATGAGGAATCGCTCCTCGAGGTGCTCAAGGTCCTCGGGGTCGAGCTCGTCGAGCTGGAGGACTGGAATTGCTGCGGCGCGACCGCCTACATGGCGGTCGACGAGGTGAAGGCCTGCGTGATGGCTTCACGCAACCTGGCCATCGCCGAAAAGACCGGCTGCAAGGAGCTGCTCGCACCGTGCAGCGCGTGCTATCTGGTCCTGAACAAAACCAAGCACTACCTGCACGAATCTCCCTCCGTCGAGGCGGTCATGCACAAGGCGCTGCAGGAGGGCGACCTCACCTACAGCGGCAACACGCCCGTCCGCCACCCGCTCGATGTGCTCGTCAACGACGTCGGCCTGGCGGAAATCAAGAAACACGTGAAGCAGCCGCTGACGGGCCTGAAGGTCGCCGCCTACTACGGCTGCCAGATCGTGCGCCCCTACGCGGCGTTCGACGACCAGTACAACCCCACCACGATGGACCGGCTGCTCGAGGCGATCGGCTGCACCCTCGTGCCCTA
>JBAIXJ010000700.1:0-8877 GCA_037916645.1 Opitutales bacterium
CGAACAGCGGGCTGAACAGCGGCTTGCCGCCGACCGTCAGCTTGAAGTTGTAGGCGCCGGACCACCAGATGAGCGTCATGCCGGTGGCGAAGCCGAGGAGGCCGCCGGCGAGCGACACGCGCGGCACGACCGAACGCCGCATGCCCATCGCGCGGTCCATGCCGTGAATCGGGAACGGCGTGATCACGTCCCAGAACCGGTAGCCGGCGTCGCGCACCTTTTCCGCCGCATGGAAAATGTCGGCGGGGGTGTCGAACATCGCGATCAGGCCGTATCTGGCTTCAGGCATGGGCGGCGGGTTCCGGGTGCGGGCGCTCAATGGGCGGGATGGACGTCCGCCTGCGGCGTGACGGCCTTGATCTCGGCCATCGGCATCAGCGGGAGGAAGCGGATGAAGAGCAGGAACAGCGTCGAGAAGACGCCGAAGGTGCCGACGAACGTGAAGATGTCGATCACGGTGGGCGAGTAGTAGCCCCAGCTCGACGGCAGGAAATCGCGCGTCAGCGACGTGCAGATGATCACAAACCGCTCCATCCACATGCCGAGGTTGACGAACAGCGACAGCACCCAGACCATCGTCGTGTTGCGCCGGACGCCCTTGAACCAGAAGAACTGGGGGACGATGACGTTGCAGGTGACCATCGTCCAGTAGGCCCAGGCGTACGGGCCGAACGCGCGGTTGATGAACGTGAAGCCTTCGTTGGGGTTCGCGCCGTACCACGCGATGAAGAACTCCATCATGTAGGAGTAGCCCACCATCGATCCCGTCGCCAACGTGATCTTGCACATGTTGTCGATGTGGTACTGGGTGACCAGGTCCTCGAGCCGGTACACCGCCCGCAGCGGCAGAACGAGCGTGAGCACCATGCCGAAGCCCGAGTAGATCGCCCCGGCGACGAAGTACGGCGGAAAGATCGTGGTGTGCCAGCCCGGGATCAGCGAGACGGCGAAGTCGAACGACACGATCGTGTGCACGGAGAGCACGAGCGGCGTGGCGATGCCGGCCAGAATCAGGTAGGCCATCTCGTAATTGCTCCAATGCCGGTTGGAGCCGCGCCAGCCCATCGCGAACAGACCGTAGAGCCAGGCGCGCAGCTTCTTGCCGGCGGTGGTGAAGCGGTCGCGCAGCACGCCGAGGTCGGGGATCATGCCGACGTACCAGAACAGCACCGAGACCGTGCCGTAGGTGGAGACGGCGAACACGTCCCATTCCAGCGGGGACCGGAAATTCTGCCAGATGCCGTTCGAGTTGGGCAGCGGGAACAGGTACCAGGCAAACCAGACGCGGCCGACGTGGAAGACCGGGAAGATCCCGGCGCAGACCACCGCGAAGATGGTCATCGCCTCGGCCGCCCGGTTGATCGAGGTGCGCCATTTCTGGCGCAGGAGGCAGAGTATGGCCGAGATCAGGGTGCCGGCATGGCCGATGCCGATCCAGAAGACGAAATTCACGATCGCCCACCCCCAGTTCACCGGGCTGCGCAGGCCCCAGACGCCCACGCCCGTGGCGACGAGATACGTGAGGCCGGCCACGGTGAACGAGGCCACGAAGACCGCGACGCCGAAGCACACCCACCACCACCGCGGCGTCGGCTCCTCGACGATGCCGCAGATCTTGTTGGTGATCCACGCAAAGCTCCGGTGGTTCGCCACGAGCACCGGGCGCGGCAGGACCGCGGGCTTCACCTCCCCCAAGATGGCCGGGGCGGGCACGACAGCTTGGTCAGCGGCGCTCATCAGCGGAATCCTCCGGTGGCAGGGCGGCGGTGCATGTCACCTTTTCTCTCCGGGTCCGGCCCCGGGCGCGGCGGCCTCGCCCTCGCGCGAGTGGTAGGTCTTCAGGTTGTACTCGACGCGGCTCAACGGCAGGTCGGAATAGTCGGGCATGCGCGGATTGGGATTGCGCAGCCGGCCCAGGTAGGTGGTGCGCGGCCGGGTGTTGAGGTAGCCGAGCACCGAGTAGGTGCGCGGCTGCGCCTTGGCCTTCACCACGCGGCTTTCCGGGTCAAGCAGGTTGCCGAAGACGATGGCTTCGACGGGGCAGACTTGCTGGCAGGCGGTCTGGAACGTCCCGTCGGGTATGACGACGTCGCCCGGACGACCGGCCTGGGTCGCCTCGACGGTGTGGCGGATGCGCGCATTTTCGATGCGCTGGATGCAGTAGGTGCATTTCTCCATCACGCCGCGCATCCGGACCGTGACCTCGGGATTCTGGACCATCTGGAGCAGTTCGGGCATCTGCTTCTGGTGCCCGAGCGGCCCCATATACAGGGCATCCGTCGCGCGCTTGTTCCAATCAAAAAAGTTGAACCGACGGACCTTGTAGGGGCAGTTGTTCGCGCAATAGCGGGTGCCCACGCAGCGGTTGTAAACCATCAGATTCAGCCCCTCGCCGTCATGCACCGTCGCGTTGACCGGACAGACGGTTTCGCAGGGCGCGAGTTCACACTGCTGGCAGGCCATCGGCTCGATCGAAACCTGCGGATCCTCCGGAATCTCGTGATTCTCCGCCCCGCCAAAGGCGCCCGGCGCGATCCGGCCGTCGGAATAATAGCGATCAATGCGGATCCAGTGCATCTCCCGCCCGCGCACCACCTGGTCCTTTCCGACGATCGGGACATTGTTCTCCGCCTGGCAGGCGACCACGCAGGCCTGGCAGCCGATGCAGGTGTTGAGGTCGATCGACATGCCCCATTGATGCACGCCGTCAAACCTCGGCGTGACGTAGAGCGAATTGCCGCGCGGGATTTCGGCGGCCTTCTCCGCCAGCGGCAGCTTCGCGCTCGCCGCGTCGTACGGCGGGCTGTGCTGCTCCAGTCCGATGGCGGCCACAAACGCCGGATTGCGTTTGAACTCGTCCACGTTGGCCTCGCGGACAATCTCGCGGCCCTCCATCGACCAGTGCTCCTGCGTGTTGGCAAGTTGATACCATTCGCCGGCCACGACCTGCAGGGTGGCGCCCGCGACGGTGTGCATCGCCGCGCTGGTCCGCAGCGCATAGGCGTTGAAGCCCGCCCCGTTGCCCGCCCGCCCGGAGTGGGTGCGGCCGTAGCCGAGCGCGACCACCACGGTGTAATTGGCCAGCCCCGGCTGGATCTGGATCGGACCGCGAATCGTGCGATCCCCCACCCGCAAAACGCCGACGTGCGCCACATCGCGGCCCCGGTCCCAGTCGGAGGTCTCGGTGCGCGCGACTTGCACGACGCCGGCCGAATGCGGCAGGATGCCGAGTTCCCGGCCCAGGCGAGGCGAGACCAGAATGGCGTTGTCCCAGGCAAGGCGGGTGATGGGATCCGGGCACTCCTGCAGCCAGCCGTTGTTGGCAAAACGGCCATCGTCGATCTTGTGGTCCGGCACGAGACGCACCTCGAGGCTCCGGGCGCTGACCTCCTCCGCCTTGGGCGCCGCCGCGATAATGCCCGCGCCCGCATCCGGACGCGGCGCGAGGCCGGCAACGGGCGCCCACGCGGTTCCGGGCAGCAGACCCTCGAACAGGAACTGACGGAAGGCCTTCTCCGGGTCGCCTGAGGTCAGCTTGGTGATCGTCCGGTAGACCAGCGTGTACGGGTCGCTGACGTCGTCGCCGAGGAGCCGCGCAAGCAGCGTCAGCTCATTCGTGCCGTCGAACAGCGGCAGGATCATCGGCTGGATCGGCACGATGGTCCCGTCGGCGGCGCGCGCGTCGCCCCAGGATTCGAGGTAGTGGGTGCCGGCAATATGGACGCGGGACGGTGACGCCACGGCGGAGGTCTCGTCGACGTAATACCCGTACCGGACGACCTCCGCGACCGACTTCTGCAGCGCCGGCCAATCCAGATCGGCGGGGGCGTTGTATGCCGGGTTGCCGCCGAGGATGATGAGGGTCTTGACCGCGCCCGCCCTGATCGCCCCGGCGAGGTCGGCGATCGAGGCCACGGCCTCCGCCTCGACCGCGACGAAATCGATCGTGCGGCCGAAGTTGCCCAGCGCCGCGTTCATGAGATACGCCAGCGCATGGACGGCCGCCGGCTGGTGCGGGCCCGCGGTGACAAGGGATTCGCCCCGGTGCGCAAGCAGGTCGGCGGCACATTCCGCGATCCATTCGGGCTTCACGTCGAGGCCGGTGGCCATGCGGGCGTAGGCGTCGGTGCCCAGCACCCGGCCGGCCAGCGCCGCCGCCAGCGCGGGGACATGACTGCTCGCGATGCGCAGGCGGTGGTCGGCCATCGCGCCGGTGATCGTCAGGCCGCTCTCCGCCATGTAGAGGCGGTTCATGTGGTCGGCCTCCTCAGGCCCGGACACCCGCCGGCCGCGCGCGAAGTCGCGGGCGTAGGTCAATGAGGCTGCCTCGGCGCGGAGAAAGTCGTGGTCGAGGCTGACGATGCGCCGGGCCGGGGCGAAATGGTAGACCGGCTTGACATCCCGGCCGAAGGCCAGCCGCGCGCCCTCGATCGGGGGATCGTCGGCCACGGGTTCGTACTCCGCCCAGATCGCCTCGGGCATGGCCGCCTTCAGGCGGGCGACCAGCGCGGCCCGCGTCAACGAACTCGAGCTCTCAGCCAGGAACGCAAGGCCCGCGCCCCGTTTGGCGGTGTAGTTCCGGCTGAGCGAGGCCAGAAGGTCATTGAGGTCGGCGGCGGCCAGAGGGGCGCCGTCCCGAAGATGTTCCTTGGCGCGGTCCGGATCGTACAGGTCCAGCAGCGAAGCCTGGGAGATCAGGCTGCCGGCCCCGCCGTGGGGCAGGTAGGACGGATTGCCCTCCAGCTTGGTCGGACGTCCCTGGAAAGTCTCGGCGACCAAGGGAGTCGCCACCCGCCGCAGCGGCATCGCCGTGGCGAAGTAGAGCGGCATCCCGTCCTTCACCTCCTCCACCGATTTGCCGTACGGCATGATATACGCCTCGGGCCGACGGCAGCCCGCGAGGCCGATGCCGCCCAACGCGAACGACGCCGCCATGAGCTTGAAGAACTGGCGGCGATCGACTCCCTCCACCGTTGACGCCCCTTCCGGGAACTCGCGCTCGAGGTAACTCCGGAAGCCCGGCGTTTCGAGCAGTTCGTCCAGGCTGCGCCAGTACCGCGGGCCGTGCAGTTCGCGGGCGGAGGGAGCGGGATGTTCCAGCTTGCGCTTCATTTCACAGGATGGCGGAGGCTACGTGTCGCTGGTCGGCCTTACCGATGGCACGCGTTGCAGGTGTCCGGCGCCTTGATCCGCCAATCGCGGATCATCTCGGCGGCCTGCGCCGTGCGGCCGCCCGCCACGAGCGTCGGCGACTCGAGGTGGTACACGTCCTGCGGAGCGCGCAGCCGGTTTTCCGGGGCCCGGTGGCAATCGAGGCAGAACCGCATGCTCAGCGACTGGGCGTGGTACACGACCGGCATCTCGTTGATTTTGCCATGGCACTCCACGCAGCTGATGCCGCGATTCACGTGGATCGCATGATTGAAGTACACGTAATCCGGCGTCTTGTGGATCTGGACCCACGGCACCGGCTCGCCCGTCTGGTAGCTGGCGCGCACCACGGCCAGCAGCGGGCTCTGCGGCTTGACCAACGAGTGGCAGTTCATGCATGTCTGCGCGGTGGGAATGTTGGCGAAGCCGGACTGGTCGACATTGCTGTGGCAGTACCGGCAATCCATCCCGAGCTGACCCGCGTGCAGGCTGTGGTCGTACGGCACGGGCTGCACCGGAGCGTAGCCCACGCGGAGGTACTTGGGCGTACAATAGTACGTGACCCCCGCCGTGACCGTGCCGCCGAGCACCAGAAGATAGATGACGATCTGCAGCGGCAGCTTGTTGGACCACTTCGGAAAAACGTACGACATAGGCCTAGCTGTCCTCGATGGATCCCTGCGAGCAGGGGTCAGGCCAAATCTCCGCGGCGGGGGACGGCGCGCGGCTCAGGGCGAAGCGCAAGCGAAATCCCGGAGCCGTGCGGCGGTGCGGGCGGGGACGTAATCGTCCGGCGGAAAAGGCCGGGCGCAAGTCCAGTTGCGGCCACAAGGCCTAATACTCGGGCAAAGAATGTTTTTCGCGAACAGTGCGGGTTCACGGGTCAGCCAGACGTGACAAAGGGCAAAAACCAGAAGAAGCGCAATGGTTTCCGCCATGTAAACCACATTTTTCCCGCCCGCAGTCATACTTAGTACTCATTAGCCGGCGCTGCGTCCGCATTTGCGTTACTAATCACAAAAGTTATGGGCGAAGCCGTGCCAGTCCCCCGCTTGCGTCAGGCTGGTGGACCGGATGGCAGCGACCCGGCGGACCGACTCGGCGAACGGAGAGCGGCCGGGCCACACAACGACCCCGGCGGACGTCGGCGGCATCAACCTGAGCGGCCGCCCGAGGCAGGGCCGGCGAGCATGCACCCGCCGCGGCCCGCTGTGCCCGTCTCCACGCCCGCGGCGGCGGGTCGAAGCCGAAGGACCCAAATCCGGCGCCTAGAGGAACACCCCGTCGCGCATGCGGCGCACCGTGTCGCACCGACCGGCGATCTCGGGGTTGTGCGTAACGATGATGACGGCCTGGCCCTGTTGCTTGGCGAGGTGGGTGAGGAGATCGAAGACGATGCCGGAATTGCGCTGGTCGAGGTTTCCCGTGGGCTCGTCGGCGAGAATGATGGTCGGCGAGTTGGCCAGCGCGCGGGCGATGGCCACGCGCTGCTGTTCACCGCCGGACAGCTGGGTGGCGAGACGGTGGGTCTTGTCGCCGAGTTCAACCGCCGCCAAAAGCTGCGCCGCCCGGTCGCGCATCTCGGATTCGCCCAGGCGGCCGAGCTTGCGCATCGGCATCATCACGTTCTCGAGCGTGGTGAACTCCGGCATCAGGAAGTGAAACTGGAAGACGAACCCGATGTTGTGACAGCGCGCGGCGGTGCGCTCGGCGTCGCTGCTCTGCGACATGAGCCGGTCGTTGATCCAGATGTCGCCCCCGTCCTGGCGGTCGAGCAGGCCGAACAGATAGAGCAGCGTGCTTTTGCCGCAGCCGGAGGGGCCGACCACGGCGTAGACCTGCCCGCGCTGCGCCTCGAAGGAGACCCCTTTGAGCACATGCACCCTCCCCTCGCCCGCACCGAGGAACCGGTGGAGATTCGAGCACCGCAGCGCGACGGAGTTGGTCGGGTCAGCCATCGGGAATCACTGCGCGGTGCCGCGGATGACGTCGCCCGGCTCGAGGCGGGCGGCGCGGCGGGCCGGGATGAGGCTGGCGGCCATGACCATGATCAGGGCGGTGAGCGTCGCCGCCACGAAATGCCAGACGGACCAGCGGACGATGAAGGTGTCGGTGGCGAAGATGCCGCGGATGTGGATCGGGACATTTGAGATGCCGTAGGTCACGCCCGCCCCGAGGAGCCAGCCGGTGACCGTGCCCAAAACGAGGACGATGGCCGCCTGCCAGAGGAAGATCTGCGAGATATCCTGGCGCGTGTAGCCCATCGAACGCAGGATCGCGATCTCCTTGGTCTTCTCCATGACCATCATCGCCAGCGTATTGAACATCGCGAGGCCCGCGATGAGGGTGAACACCGACACGGTGATCGCCGTGGAAATACGCAGGGCGCGGAACACCTCCAGCCAGGTCTTCTCGCGCTCCTGCCAGCTCGCGGCGCTGTACGCCAACGCCACCTGCATGTGCGAGGCGGTCTCCGGGGCCCGCTTAACGTCGAACAGGCTGAGTTGAAGGAAAGATGCGCCGCTGGGCTTCTTGAGCAGCGATCGCGCCTCGCCCATGTTGAGGTAGACCCGCACGCGGTCGATGTCCGCCACGCCCGTCTCGTAGAGCGCCGCGACCCGATAGTGCCGCGATTCCCCCTGGCTCTCGAGGATGAAGGTATCGCCCACGGCAAGCTGAAGCCGTGTCGCCATCTCGCGTCCAAGCAGGGCCGCGTAGGGTTTGTCGCGAAAATCGTTCAGGGTGCCCTGGACGATCTGGTGCTCGAGGTCCGAAACCCGGAGCTGATCGTCGAGGTCGATCCCGTAGACCTGCACCGACTCGCTCTTGAACGAGCTGCGGATGAACACCTGACCGTGCAGCACCTCGGATACGCCCGACACGTTGTCGAACTTGCGCAGGGCCTCCATCAGCAGCTGCGGCTGCTCGATGCCTTCGACGTACTTCTTGCCCTCGGTGCCAAGCGACTGGATGAAACTGGAACCGCTGCCCGGGGCGGCCTCCAGCGTGCGGAGGGTGTCCTGGATCTTGTCCTCGATGCGGATTGCGCCGTTGGTGCCGAGGATGGTTTTGATGAAGAACTGCTCGAAGCCGCTCGTGGTCGCCTGGGTCACGACAAAGAGCCCCACCCCCAGGATGATGCAGGACAAGCTCATGAGCATCGCCCGTTTCTTGGCGGTGAGGAATCGTGCGGCGATGCGGAGATTGGGGGACATGTGTCGGTCTACGCGACCCAAGGGCCAGGGGACCCCGGGAGACGATCAGCAGCGGCGTTGCAGCCAAACGGCCCCCGGGAGGCCGCGCTCCCAGCCCCGCGCCTTCTCCAGTCTTTTTCGTGCGCCATGATTTGCGCCTCTGACACCGTGATCCGTGCTCCGGCGCGGGCCGCCCTACTGCGGCATCACCGCGGTGCGCACGTGGTCGCCCGGCTGGAAGCGGTCGAGCTGTTCCACGATCACCGGCTCACCTTCCTTCACGCCGGAGAGAATCTCCACCTCGTTCAGGCTGGTGTAGCCGATCTGGACCTTCCGCAGCTCGACCCGGCCGTCGTTCACGGCGTACAGATTGGTGCCGAAGACAGCCCTGCGCGGGACGATCAGGGTGTTGTCGTGCTCGCCGACCTCGATGACCGCCTCACCCGAGATGCCGGGCACAAGTTTTTCCTGGGGTATGTCGACCTGCAAATGCACCATGTAGCGCTGCGTCGCGGGATCCGCGGTCGGGAGA
>JBAIXJ010000701.1:0-8025 GCA_037916645.1 Opitutales bacterium
CAGAAGCAGCGCCTGGCGATTGCGCGGGCTTTGATCCGCAACCCCCGGGTGCTGATCCTCGACGAGGCGACCTCGGCGCTCGACGCCGAGACCGAGGCGCTCATCCAGGATGCGCTGGTCCGCCTGATGAAGGAGCGGACCACGCTGGTGGTGGCCCACCGCCTGTCGACGATCCGTCAGGCCCACCGCATCGTCGTGCTGGATCACGGGCGCGTCGTGGAGACCGGCACCCACGCGGAACTGCTGACGCGCGACGGGCTTTTCGCCCAGCTCCACCGGCTGCAGGCCGGCGGGCGGATCGGGTGAAGTCCGATCGGCCCGCGGGCCGGGTCCGCCGGATCCCGGAAACCCGGTCAATCCCGGAACTTCGCCCCGTCGGGCAGGTGGCCGCTCAGGGCCCCGCCCGTTGCCGGAGAGCGGCGAGGGAGCGGCGGGCGGCTTCGTAGCCGGGATCCAGCTTGAGGGCGGCCTCGAGCTCGTGGATGGCGTCGGCCAGCCGCCCGCTCCGATAGTAGGCGCCGGCGAGATTGTAGCGCACGAGCGGGGCGTCGGGGCGCAGGCGCAGCGCTTGTTCGAAGTGCGCGATGGCCTCGGGCAATCGCCCGGGCAGGCTGGAAAGCGCGAGCGCGTAGTTGTTGTGGGCTTCGGGCCAATCGGGCCGGAGGCGCAGGGCGGTCTCGAAATGGGCCGCGGCCTCAGCCGCCCCGCCCGGCCGCCGGGCCAGCGCCAGCGCCAGATTGTAGTGCGCCTCCGCAAAATCGGGCCGCAGACGCAGGGCCTCGCGATAGTGGGCGACGGCCTCCGGTTCCCGTCCGGGC
Source organism: Opitutales bacterium (assembly GCA_037916645.1). Classification (GTDB taxonomy): domain Bacteria; phylum Verrucomicrobiota; class Verrucomicrobiia; order Opitutales; family Opitutaceae; genus Fen-1467. Next base: position 819 of record JBAIXJ010000701.1, read on the forward strand.
AGTTGCTCGAGTGCGATCGCGAGGTCGAAGTGCGTCTCGGGCGAATCCGGCATGAGACGGAGCGCCTGTTCATATTGGGCGACCGCCTCCGCCTGGCGGCCCGGCTGGGCGGCGAGCAGCACGGCAAGGCTCTGGTGCGCGCGGACGAGGCTGGGGTCGAGGCGCAAGGCCGACTCGTAATGCGCGATGGCTTCGTCCTGCCGGCCGGGGATCTTGGCCAGGACCCGCGCCAGGTTGTAGTGCGCCGTGGCGTGGGTGGGGCGCAGACGCAGCGTCTCCTCCCAGTGGGCGATCGCCTCGGCGGACCGGCCGGGCTGGCCGGCGAGGTCGACGGCCAGATTGTTGTGGGCGATCCAGCTCGCCGGATTGCGCTGGAGCGTGATGGTCCAAAGAACCTCGTCGCTTTGGTACATGGCGCATTGGCGCCAGGAGAGCAGGCCGAGGGCCGCCAGCAGCAGGGCGCCAATCCCCCGCGGCAGCCGGCGCGGGAAGGGTCCGTGGGTGCTCAGGCCAGTGCTGAGTCCGGCTCCGGCCAGTGCCAGGGGGCCCATGCTCGCGAGATACTGAAAATGGTCGCCCACGAACGAATACCGCCAGAAATAGGTCCCGACCAGCCCGAGCACGGGCAGCAGGGCCGCGACAAAATAGCCGGCGGCCAGGAACGCGCCCCGCGCCCACCGGTCGCGCTGCCACCACAGCACGATCACCAGGCCCGCGGCCGCCAGCGCGGGCAGGAAGGCAACGACACTCGAGGCATCGATTCGCCACCGCGGATAGATGAAGATCAATGGATGCGGCCAGACCAGCTTGCCGGCATAGAACCAGACCACGTTCCCGACCCCGGCGAGCCGTTCGGCCCACCCCCGCGCAAATTCCGGGTCGAAGGCCCCCTCGGCCCGCTGGGTGACCACCGTGAGGAGACCGGTCACACCCGACAGCAGCAGGAGCGGCGCCAGCGCGAGGAAATTGCGCCGCCACCGCCAGCCTCGGTCCATCCACCACGCGCAGAACCCCAGGATCAGGGGAAGCACGACCGTGGAGGATTTGCTCGCCAGGGCCAGCGTCGCGAAGATCAAGGTCAGAAGGTAATGCACCCCGACCGGGCCCCTGGGATGGGGGGACGCGCCAGCCTGTCGTGATTTGCAGAAGAACAGAACGGCGAGCAGAAAGAACAGTCCCGATTGCGTGTTCTTCATCTCGGTGATCCACGCCACGGATTCCACCTGCACCGGATGCAGCGCCCAGAGCGCGGCTCCCAGCCAGGCGCCCGGCACCCGCAGAACCCGCAGCAGCCGCCAGAGCACAAGCGCGGCGGCGGCGTGGAGAAGAACATTGACCAGATGATACGGCAGCGGGTTGAGGCCCCAGAGGCGGTATTCCACCCAGAAGGTCGTCTGCACCAGCGGGCAGATCCGCATGTGGGCGATCGTCCAGATGTCCGCCAGGCCCAGCGGGCCGACGATGCACGGATTGGCGGTCAGGTGTGCGTCGTCATCCCAGATGAAGCCGGCCGACAGCGCCGGGAGATACGTCAGCAGCACCAGGCCCAGCAGGGCCAGCCCCAGCCACAGGCCGGGGCGCCAGTGGGACGGCGCTGCATTCCGGGTGGGTGGTCCCGCGGGGAGGGGAGGAGTCATGGCCGGCGGATTTACCATGGCAGCAATCGCGGGGGGACTCGCGGTGGCCCCGACGCGCGTCCTGCGGCGCACCGGGGCCCGAGCGTCAGGTTGCTACGGGCGGCCCGCGGCACTCACGGTGAGCACCGCCTTCTGGAGGCTGGCGGACGAGCCCCCGACCATGACTTCGAACTCGCCCGGCGGAACGACTGGCTTCAGGTCCAGCCCGAGCGCCGCGAGCTTGTCGGGGGTGAGGGTGAAGGTGACCGTCTTCGTTTGGCCGGGCTCGAGCGTGATCCGGGCGAAATCCTTCAGCTCCAGGACGGGCCGGGTCGGCAGGCTGACAACGTCGTGAAGGTACAGCTGCACGATCTCGTCGCCCCGGCGCGCGCCGGTGTTGGTGACGTCGACGGACACCTCGGTGCGGCCGTCGGGTGCGATCGCGGCCGGCGTGACTTTGAGGTTTTGGTACGAGAAGGTCGTGTAGCTGAGGCCGAAGCCGAAGGGGAACAGCGGCGTGGAGTTGGTGGCGATGTAGTCGCGGAACCGGCTCGGCTTGTGGTCGTAATAGCAGGGGAGCTGGCCGACGGACCGGGGGATGGTGACGGTCAGCTTGCCGCTCGGATTGGTGTCGCCAAACAGGACGCTGGCAACGGCCCGCCCGGTTTCCTGGCCGAGATACCAGCCCTCGATGATCGCCGGGGCGTGCGACGCCAGGTAGTTGATCGCGAGCGGCGCGCTGTTGATCAGCACAACGGCCACGGGCTTGCCCGTCGCCAGGATGGCCTCGGCGAGCTCGTTCTGCCGGCCGACGAGGTCCAGGCTGTCCCGGTCACCCAGGTGATTCTCGCCCCAGGCCTCGCGGCTGAGCAGCTCGTTGCCGCCGAGCACGAGCACCACGGCGTCGCTCGCCTGCGCCACCTTGACGGCTTCCGCGATGAGTTTCCGGTCCTCCGCGGGGTCGCTCAGGATCGGGTTCTCATTCACCCGCCAGTCGCACTCCTTGTTGAGGGTGAGCTTGCAGCCCTCCGCGTAGCGGACGTCGATCGTTTTGCCGGCGAACTCCCGCAGGCCGGCGAGGACGCTGATCCCGTGCATCGGCACGGGCGAATAGTCCCCGAGGTGGATGTCGGCGGCATTCGGCCCGACGACCGCGAGCGTCTTGATCGTCGCGGCGTCGAACGGCAGCGCGTGGCCCTCGTTCTTCAGCAGAATCATCGCCTCCTCGGCGGCCTGCCGGGCGAGGGCGCGGTGCGCGGGGCTGTTCGTGACCTTGGCCATCTCGTCCACGTCGGCGTAGGGGTGATCGAACAGGCCGCTCGTGAACTTCACCCGGAGCACGTTCCGGGCGGCGCGGGTGATCACGTCCTCCGGGATCCGGCCGGCCTTGACGTCGTCGGCGAGCTTAAGGAAGGCGCCCTTGCTGTGCAGATCGTAGTCGAGGCCCGCGCCGAGCGCGAGCAGGCCGGCGTCCTCCAGCGTGGCGGCGATATGGTGGTTCTCGACGAGGACGTCCAGGCCGCTGCCGTCGCTCATCACGAAGCCCTTGAAGCCCCATTCGCCGCGGAGGATGTCAGTCAGCAGGTGGCGGTTCACGTGATTCGGCACGCCATCCCACTCGTTGTAGGAGGCCATGACCGACTGGGCGCCGGCCTGCTCCACCGCCACTTGGAACGGGTACAGGTGCGTCTCCCGAAACTCGCGCTCGGAATAGTTCACCGGCGCGATGTTTCGGCCGCCCTCGGGCTGCCCGTGCCCGGCAAAATGCTTGAGGGTGACGGCCACATGGTGCGGGTCGATCGCCGGGCCGCGCCCCTGCAGGCCGAAGATCGCGGCCTTGCCCATCGCCGCGACCAGGTACGGGTCCTCGCCGTAGCATTCCTCTGTCCGGCCCCAGCGCGGATCGCGGGCGAGGTCCAGCACGGGGGCCAGCACCTGGTGGGTGCCGCGGGCGCTGGCTTCCGCGGCCGCCGCGGTGAAAACCTGCTCCACGAGCGCCGGGTCCCACGTGCTGCCCAGCGCGATGGCCTGCGGGAAGCTGGTGGCCCCGGCGGCCATGTAGCCATGCAGGGCTTCGCCGAAGACGAACCCCGGCACCCCCAGGCGCGACTTCTCGACCAGGTACTTCTGGACGGAGTTGATCCGTTCGGCCCACTGTTTCGGGGGCAGCTGGAACAGTTTCTCCAGCGGCATGCCGCCCGTGTTGTAGTAGGAGCCGGCGCCGTGGGAGAGCAGGGCGGCGTCCTTCCCGCCCACGAAATTGCCCTTCTCGTCCCACGCCGTGGCGTCGTCGGAGCGGTACGCCTGCAGCTGCGCCACCTTTTCCTCGAGCGTCATGCGGGCAACGAGATCGTCGACCCGCTGGTCGACCGGCAGCGACGGATCGCGGTAGGGCGGCGTTTGGGCGGCAGCAAGGACAGGCAGCAGAATCGCGGCCAGGAGCAGGAGCGGGGATTTCATGGCAGGTCCGGATACTGAGGGCAGGGGCGCTCTGCTGTCCAGCAGGGCTGCGCCCCCGGGAATTTCGCACTCTATTTCACGACCCGGTAGATCGCGTAGCTCACGCCCGGCACCGTGAGTTTCAACTGGCCCGAGGCGTCGGTGAACTGGACCGGCTTGCCCGCGAGCAGCGTGAACTCCCGGTGCGAGACCGGGAGCGGGAACTGCGCCTCGGCTGCAGCGGAGGCCGGGTTGAGGATCACCAGCAGGACGTCGTCGCCCCTGGCGCGGGCATAGACGAAGGGGTAGGTGTCCGGCCGCGCGAACAGCGGCACGAATTCAGCGTAGGCGGCGAGCGCGGGCTCGGCGTGCTTGAGGCGGATCAGGTGGCGCACCCGGTTCAACAGCGAATCCGGATCCTTCTCCTCCGCGGCGACGTTGGGGGCGTCGGCGGCCGGATCGACCGGCAGGTAGAGGCGCGCCGGGTCCGCGGTCGAAAAGCCGAGGTTCCGTCCGGCGGTCCACTGCATTGGCGTGCGGGCGCCGGCGCGGGGTTTGTAGGCGCCCTCGATCTGCGGCAGGCCGTCGAGCTGGCGCATGCCGATTTCATTCCCGTAGTACAGGAACGGCACGCCGGGCATGGTCAGGCCGAACGCCATGATCAGCTCGAGGTCGTCGACCGTGCGACGGTTGTTCAGGCGGGCGAGGTCGTGGTTGCCCAGCGGCAGGCAGATGTAGCCCTTGCCCCGGGTGGCCTGCCAGGCGGCGAAATACGGCCCGAGGAATCGGGCGACGTCGCCCTTGCCCTCGCGGTCGAAGAAGCTGTGGCCCTCCGACATGCCGTTGCCGATGCGCCAGCTCTCCTTCTGGTAGAGGTCGTCGAAGCCCCGGGCCCAGTGGTAGAAGCAGGCGTGGAACGCGCCGTCGAGGGCGTCCTTCGGCGCGGACCATTCGGCGACCGTGAACGCCTGGGGATAGTGATCGCGCAGAATCTGCCGCACGTCGCGCCAGTAGCCCTTGGTGGCTTGACTCGGGTCGCTGCCCTTCACGAGGGAGTTCGCCATGTCCGCGCGAAAACCGTCGGCGCCCAGATCCATCCAGAAGCGCATGACCTTCTGCATCTCGGCGCGCAGGGCGAGCACGTCGGGATGGGTGGTCGGCAGCTGCCACGGCTTGGCCGGATCGGGCCGGCCGTAGCCGTAGTTGAGCGCGGGCTCGGACCAGTAGAAGTTGCTCAGGAAATTGCCGTTGCGCTGGCCGTACCCGTGAACCCACTGGCTGCCCGGCTCGTGGTTCCAGACGTTGTCCGTCCAAATGTACCAGTTCGAAGTCCGGCTGGGCTCCTGCCGACAGGAGGCGACGAACCAGGGATTGTCGATCGAGGTGTAGCTGATGACGTAGTCGAACAGAACCTTGAGGCCGCGCTGGTGGGCCTCGGCGAACAGCCGCCGGGCGTCCTCGTTCGTGCCGTACCGCGGCGCCACTTTGTAATAGTCCCGGATGTCGTATCCGGCGTCGTTGAAGGGCGAGTCGAAGAACGGGTTGAGCCAGATCGCGTCGGCGCCGAGGCTCTTCACGTAGTCGAGCTTCTCGATGATGCCGGGCAGGTCGCCGATCCCGTCGCCGTTGGAGTCGAAGAACGTCTGCGGGTAGATCTGGTAGATGACCGCGTGGCTCACCCACGCCGGACAGTCCGGGATGACGTCCCGGCCGGTGATGGGGTTGTCCTCGGCGGCGGGCAGGCCGACGCCGAAGGTTGCGGCGGCGAGGAGGGCGAGAAGGAGGAATCGAAAAGGGCGGAGGTTCACGGGAAAGGGGGGGCTAGGGGCGCCCGAGCAGTATTTGGACATCGCGCCGGGGGTCGGCTCCGGCGCGGCGCGCCAGCGTGTAGGTGGAGCGGCGCTCGACGCTGCCGCCGACGGCCAGCCGCTCCAGCGGCCCCAGGGTTTCGAGCTCCTCGTAGGCCAGCGGATCGGCGTTGGTGTAGATCTCGGCACTGCAGCCCTGGTCTGGATACCGGGCGTCGGGCACAAGCGGAGAATCGATGCGCAGCAGCTCGCGTTCGCCAACCCAGATCAGGGTGGCGGCGCGCAGCCCGATCTTGGTGTTGTGCGCCGGATCGCGAACGAGGGTGACGAGGCCGTCCGCGGTTTTCACGCCGGCGGGCGGCGTCTCCGACTGGAGCACGAAGCCGGCGCCGGAAGGCGACGCGTCGGCCAAAACAGCGCCGACCATGACGGGTTCCCGAACCTGGGTGACCGTCCACACGCCGATCTCGACCGGCGCGCCGGTCGTCTTCTCCAGTCGGGTGGTGATGATCATCACCGCCTGCCGGGCGGTCAGCTCAATGCGCCGACGCACGCGGATGCCATAGCTGGAATCGATCGGGGAAACGAGGGTCACGCCGCCGCTGTCGACCGTCGCCTCCATGGGCCGCCCGTCGAACCCGACCGGCGGCGGCCAGGGGCGTCCGGCGAGGCGGGCCCAATCCTCCTGCGGCGCGGGCCAGACCTTGTCGCCGCCGAAGTTCGCCCAATCCCTGGCCGCCGGATCGCGCTGCCGGCCCAGCAGGGCGGCGTTGGCCCAAAACGGACCGTCGGCCTCGCCTGCGAACCGGAACTGCATGACGCGGCCCACGGCCGGGACGACCACGGCCTCGACGACGCCGTTGCCGAGCACGAGGGCGTCGGTCCAACCGAGATAGGGCCCCCGTTGGATCGTGATTCCCGGGACCGGCGGCGGAGGAGTCTCCGCGCGGAGGAAGGAGGTCAAGCTGAGGGCGGCCGGCATCGCGGCGAGGAGCGCTCCGAAGGTTCGCGCATGCATGAGCGCGAGCATTGCAGGCGGCCGGCGCCATCCAGGCAATGCAGACTTTCGATGGGCGGGATGACATCTCTCGGCACACCGCCGAGGCGGGACAGTCGCAGAGAATGGCGACGGCCATTCATGTCGTGAGTGCCGGCAGATTGCCTCGGCGTGTGTCCCTTCTCTGCGGTGGAACGATCTCCACGCAAGGAGGGCCGACAAAAAAGCCCGGCGGGGTGCGCCGGGCTCGAAAGACGGTGATGTTCGAGGCGCTATTTGCCGAGGCTCTTGCGCAGGTCGGCGAGCTGCCCGGCGGAGCCGAGCTTCTCGTTGCGGCTGGCGATGAA
>JBAIXJ010000702.1:0-1774 GCA_037916645.1 Opitutales bacterium
ACTTCCGGCCGGTAGGACGGAAGCGCTTCCGCCACCGCCAATCCCGGCGCCGGCGGCGCGGCGCGGCCTGCTCCCGCCAGCGCCACCAGGGCCAGCGCCAGCCGGGCTGTCCAATGCCGGCGGCGGCGGCGCGGACGAATCGCGAGGCACGAGGTCGGTCTCATTGGAGCTTCGCCCGTTCGGCACGGGCGGCCTCGGGGGTGAGCGGGTAGTACATGCCGTCAGCTGCGACGTCCCGCTGGCCCTCGCGGTCGAGGATGTAGGTCAGGAACTCCCGGAGGCGCGGCGGCAGCGGCTGGCCGGGCGGACGGTTCACATAGATGAAAACCGCGTTCACCAGCGGATAGGTCCGCCGGTAGATCGTTTCGGCCGTGGCCGGCACCAAGGGCCCGCCCGCGTGCCGGGCCACTGCCAGCGGCTTCACGTCCGGGTCTTCCTCGATTCGCGACATGAAATTGAAGCCGATCGCGTCGGGGTCCCGGGCCACCGCCTCCACGATCTGGCGATCGGCGGGAATTTCGCTGCCGCCGCGCACCATTTCCTGGAGCGCCGGATTCCACTTGTCGCCGCCATGAAACACGACCTGCTGGATGAGCCCCGACCAGCCGCTGAGGGTGGCGTCGAATCCGTAGAGGTGGATGGGCCGCTGTGCCCACGCGCCGGTCAACCCGAGCTGACCCCACGTGCGGAGGTCCGCCTCCGGGCCGCGCGCGCAGGCGGTCGACCAAGTTGCGCCTTGCCAGCCGCCGGTGCGCTCGGCGCCGAAGATGCCGTCCAATTGGCGAAGCGTCAGGCCGGAGAGCGGGTTGGCGCGGTTGACGAAGAAGACGGGGGCCGGGGTGTTTCCCTTGCCGCGGTCGAATCCGCCGGTGGCGAACATGATCTCGAGCATGTCGTAGCCGTAAATACCCTCAACCTCCCTGAGGTCCGAGCGCCACGCGGCGTGGCCCATCAGCGCCACGTCGGCCGTGCCGGCGCACAGGCCGTTGAGTCCGTTGGGCACCAGGTAGTCGCTGAACCGGACGAGCGGGTGGCTTTTCAGGAAACCGTCCTCCCATAGGTGGACGAGATGCTGAACCAGCTCGTTGCCGTGAATGCGGATCACCCCGTGCACCTCCGCGTCGCGGGCGCACGACGGCAGCGAGTCGAGGTCGTACGCCGGCTCTTGGCCCGGACACCCGCCGGCGGCCACTGCCGCGAGCAGCGGCAGTCGGAGCCAGCGCGGCGCCGGCACGCGGAAGGGAAGGATGGTGCGACGCATGGCGGGGCGGGGCTACTGGAGGCGCGCCAGCTGCGCGGCGGCATCGCCGGGAGCAAGCGGCAGGAACCCGTCGACTGGCGTCAGGGAGGCGATGAGCTTCTGGCCCTCGGGGGACAACATGAGGCGCAGATATTCGCGCAGCCACGGGGCCAGCGGCTCGCCGGGTGGGCGGTTGACCAGGATGTGCAGGGCGCCTGCGAGTGGGGCGAGGTCGCCCGTCCGACCACGGGACGGCGGGGCGCCGTCGTCGGACGCCAGAGGCAACCAGCGCACCTTGGCGCCCAGGTCGACCTGACGCTCCCAGCCCATGTCGGGCGGCCACCAGCCGACGAGCCCGATCGCGAATGGATCCTGCGCGACAGCGGCCATCACGTCAGTCGCCTTGGGAAGATATTCGGCCCGGCGCGTCCACGGAAAGCCGCCCCAGTTCATCCGGGTGGTGGCCAGGATCGGCATGCCGCGCAGCGCGGGCAGGTAGACGTGGATGGCGTGGTGGGCCCAGTCGCCGCCGCT
>JBAIXJ010000703.1:0-6483 GCA_037916645.1 Opitutales bacterium
TGACCGCGCCCTTGTCCGTCCATGCGCTCGTCGGCGGGCAGGCCCGGCCCGCGAGCTGCGCCTGCTTGGCGGCCTCACCCGGATCGCGCCGCAGGCCGGTGAGACCGAGCACGGCCTCCGCCAGCAGCCCCTTCGCCTCGCCCACGAGGCGCACGTGCCGGTCGTACACCGGGTCGGTCAGGGGCACGCGAAACCGCACGCCGAGCCCGCGCAGGAAATCCTTCTGCGCATCGCCGTCGAAAACGAACGAGTGCATCAGCCGCACCGCCTCGCCGCCGGCGGTGAAATACAGGCGCACGCTGAACGGCAGCCAGCTGCGGCCGGCGTTCCGGTGGTGCCCCTCGACCTTGACCACCGCCCGCACCGGGCCGCGCTGCTCGACGGTCACGCCGCTGATTTCGCTCTCGAATGCCTCGGTCTTCACCGCACCGGCGCCTTCCGCGACGCCGTCATCGCACAGGGCCACCAGCCGGCCGTCGCGCGCGACCTCGCGACCGCCGCGGGTGATCGCGGCGATGAGCGCCGCGCCCTGGCGCGGGATCCGGCACCGGACCACGCCGGTGTCGACGTCGACGGCGTCCGGCGTCTCGGTGACCCGCACGGCCTGCGCCGGCGACGCCGGCGTGCCGGGGGCCAGCACGAGCCGGTCGGCCCGGCCGGCATCCGCGGCCACGGTGTGCGCGCTCCATTTCAGCGAGCCGTCGGGCCAGGTGGCCAGGGGCCAGCTCTGGACCGGCACCGCTTCGCCGGCGGCGGTGCGCAGGGCGAACGCGGTGTCTTTGGCCAGCCGCCCGCGCGGCCACGGCACGCCCCAAGTCGCACCCGTCGTCACCGGCGGGACCTGGCCCTCGAGCCAATGAAGCTCCACCTCATCGCCTGCCGCGGACACCGGAGCCGGGCCGGAGGCAGCAGCCTCGGCGGCGCGGAGCAGGGAAGGAAGCTGGAGGGCCGCAGTGGCAAGCGCGGCGTTCTTCACGAAATCTCGGCGGGTTGGAAGTTCGGATTTCATAAGGCGGATTGGGTGAACCACGGATTACACGGATTCACACGGACTCTCATTTCACAGGAGATCGCAGAGGCAACAGAGGGGAACCTACGGAGAGGTGTCAGGCATTCATCTTCTCCGCTGACCTCTGACTTCTGACCTCTGATCTCTGCGCAAAAGATCCGCGTGAATCCGTGAAATCCGTGGTGAAAAACTTCGCGGCCTATTCGAGATGGAACACCTCGGTCAGCTCCTTCGAGACGGGGCTGTTGTCCGGGTGGCTGGGCATGAGGTCGCGCATGTGTTTCCACCAGCGCTGACAGACCTCGGTCCGGGCGATGGCGTTCCAGCGCTCCTCGCTCTCGATCTCCACGTAGCCGAAGAGCTGGCGCGTGGCCGGATCGAGGAAGATGGAGTAATTGTGCGCGCCGTGGGCCTTGAGCGTCGCGGCGAGATCGGCCCAGATGGGCTGGTGGCGGCGGGCGTATTCCTTTTCCTGCCCGGCGTGGACGGACATCACGAAGGCTTTGCGGATCATGGTCGAAGGTGAATCTCGGACGTTCTTTTCAACGCGAAGGCCGCGAAGGAATCGCGAAGATCGCCAGGAAACTCGACTGGGGCTCAACGGCCTTGGCTTGCTTTGCGTTGAAAAAGGAGTCTCAGGCGCCGGCGGTCAGGCGCAGCAGGTACCAGAACAGCGCGATGATCGAGCCCGACACCCCGAGGCAGCAGACAAAGCCGACCGTGTCGACCTTGTCCCACTTGGTCCATTCCCAGTTGGAATGCGGGAACAGCTTGGTGTGGTCGAACCGGTGGGGCTGGCGCCGGGTCTCCTCCATCGCCGCGACCTCGAGCTCGGGCGTGGCGCCGACCGGGGTCTTCATCTTGCCGAAGAACCAGTCGACCTTTTCGCGCGCCGGCGGGCGGGTCAGGAGGCTCACGACGATCAGCACCACGAAGGGGAAGATGCCGTCGAAGAAGAACTGCACCGACTGCAGGTCGCGGAACGTCATGTGCTCCAGGCTGAGCCCGGCCTTGCTGAGCACCCAGGCCTCGAGGTTGAAGCGACCGGTCCCGATCAGCGGGCTCTGGACGTCGTCGGGGTTGGTGTGCACCACCTTGTCGAAGTACATTCCCACCGGGCGGACGCCCGCCGCCGTGGGCTGGGTCATCGCGATCAGCGACGGGGCCTGGTTGCACGCCGGCACGTACTGGATGAAGTAGGGCGCCACGATAAAGACGATCGTCGAGAGGCCGACGCACCACCAGACCGCCGCCCGGGAAAGTTTGCGCCAGAAGAACATCAGCACGATGGCGGCGCCCCACGGCACGTTGACGGTCAGCTGCACCCGGATGAAGGCGACGATGTCGTTCATCATCAGGGCCGCCAGCATGCCCAGCACGAGGATGACCGCGATGGAGAGGCGCCCGGCCTTGACGCCCTGCTGGTCGGTGCGGCCGGGGAAGAGGTAGACGTAGACGTTGCGCACGAGCAGCGCGGAGGCGGCCATCGAATTGGTGGCGATGTTGGACATCATCGCCGCCAGCAGGCCGGCGAGCATCAGGCCGAAGATGCCGGGCCCGAGCAACTGGCGGGAGAGCTGGCCCCAGAGCAGGTCCGGGTCGGCCAGTTTCTTGTCGCCGAAGTAGAGGCCCAGGCCGATCAGGCCGACGAAAGTCCACATCATGATCATGAGGCGCTTCGCGTAGGTGCCGGAGACAGCGCCGAAGCGGGCCGCATACTCGTTCTTCGCCGAGCCGCTCACGCCCATGTTGCCGATGATGCCGTTGATCTGGATGATGCTGACGAGCAGGATCGCGAGCAGCGCGTACCAGCTCACGGCCTCGGTGCCGGGCGCGCCGAGCAGCTGCAGCATCTCGTGCGGCACGCGCTCCCGCAGCGGCGCGGCCCCGCCGAGGGCCGCGAAGCCGAAGGGGATCAGCATCACGGAGAACATCAGGATGAGCAGGCCCTGCAGGATCTCGTTGCGCGCGGTTCCCGTCATCCCGCCGATCCAGAGGTAGAGGCCCACGATCAGCGTGAACGCCAGGTAGAACTGCTTCGGCGTGATGTAGGAGACGTAGGAGTGCAGCTGTTTGTTCTGGTAGAGATCGTCCAGCCGCGTGAGATCGTCGCGCTGGGTCCGGGTCAGCGGGGACGTCTTCTCCAGCTGCTGCAGCTCGCGGTACTGGTGGTATTCCTCAACCTGATGGCGCTCCTGCGCCGTCCAGGCGGCCTCGGGCTTGGGCAGCAGCGAGGCGGTCACGCTGTAACCGACCAGGTTGCCCCAACCAATGAACAGCACCACGTAGGCGACCTGATAGACCGCGTAGATCTTGGCCAGATTGTGGCTGGCCAGCCGCTCCTCGAACAGCTCCGCCACCGTCACCAGGCGCACCCGGCGAAACCACATGTTCATGAACCAATAGTAGGGGTTCATGAAGATCGTCTGGAACGCGAGCCACACCCCGGACGCGCCCTGCTGGTAGACCAGCGTCGCCGTGCTCACCGCGCCGTTGGCGTCGGTGGCGTTGCCGAAGTTCAGGAAGAACTGGTACAGCTTGCCGAGCTTGCGGCCGGCGAGGAAGAATCCCTCCTGGCTGCCGGTCGTGTGGGACGACCGCTTGGCCATGTACAGAATCAGGCCGAGGTAGAGCGCGATGACCAGGAAGTCGAGGAGATGAATGCCGCTCATGGGGCGATGGTCTTTGGGGGGAGAGCCCGGGCGTCGACGGCGGAATCACCGGGGCGACTGCGCGGGCGGGGCTTGCATGGGGTGGAAACGCGCCATCATTCCATCCGTGACTCCGGCGGGATGGTGGGAGGCATTCAGGCAACCGGAGGCGGGCGAGGCCATCCCATAATTCCCGGGTCGCCCCGGAATCACGAGACGCCGTCCCATGGGTGAAGGTGGCGCCCGCTACCTCAATCAGGCTTGCCACCGGCGGCGATTCACCAACCATCTGACTGTAAGAGTTGATGCACCCCACCCCGTCACTCCGGGAACTCGCGCGCCTGCTCGGACTGTCCCACACGACCGTCTCCGAGGCGCTGCGGGCCAGCCCCCGCGTGAAGTCCGAGACGCGTGAACGGGTGCTCAAGGTGGCGCACGACGTGGGCTACCGGCACAATCCGCTCGCCGGGGCGCTGATGTCCGAGATGCGCCGCTCGCGCTCGGGCACCTTCCGCGGCGTGCTGGCAGTCATCGACCTCGACGGACCGGAGAAACGGCCCGCGGCCAACGCGCCGTGGCACAGCGAGCTCACCCGCGGCGCGAGCGAGCGCGCGGTCGAGCTGGGTTTCAAGGTCGAGCCCTTCATCATGGGGCGGAACGACATTTCGATCACGCGCCTCGACTCCATCCTGAAGTCGCGCGGCATCCACGGCGTCTTCCTGCTGCCGGTGAGCCAGGATCCCGATCTCACGCAGCTCGACTGGACGCGGTTCGCGGGCGTCTACGCGGACTACATCATCGAGCACCCGGGGCTGCACTCGGTGTGCTCCGACCACTACCGCTCGATGATGATGACGCTGCAGCGGCTGCACGCCCTCGGCTACAAGCGTCCCGGCCTCGTGCTCAACCAGCACCACGACGAACGGCTGCTGCACCGCTGGGAGGGAGCCTTCCAGGCGTACTACAATCACCACAGCGACATCTTCGCGTGGGTGCCGCCCCTGATCGTGCCGGAAATCACCCGCGCCGCCTTCACGCCGTGGTTCACGGCGAGCCAGCCCGACGTGGTGCTGTGCCACCGCGCCGAGGTCATCGAGTGGATGCACGGCTGCGGGGCGAGCGTGCCCCGGACGCACGGCTTCTGCTGCCTGAACCTGATCATGAACACCATTCCCTGCGCGGGCCTCGACCTGCAGCCGTGGCTGCTCGGCGTGCGCGGGGTGGAACTGCTGATCGCCCTCATCCACCGCAACGAATACGGCGTGCCCGAGATCCCCTCCACGACGACGATCCCCGCGCTGTGGGTCGATGGTCCGACGCTGCGGCACTAGCAACCCCGCGCCGGGCCGCGCGGGCCGCCCTCCGGAACCCCGCCCCCCGATGAAATCCATGCTGCCCCTGCTTGGGCTGGCGCTGCTGCTCGCCCGCGCGCCGCTCGCCGGCCAGTTGCTGAAGCTTCCGCCCGAGGAGGCCGCGCGCGCCAAAGCCGCGGGCGAGCAGCGTCTGGCCTACGCCGCCTCGAAGGACTACCGCCCCTACGACAGCGAGGTGGCGGACCTCCGCAAGCGCGCCTCGGAGCTGATGCAAAAGAAGGACTACGAGGGCGCGCTCGACGCCGCCGAACGCGGACTGGCCCGCGACCGGTTCAACCTCCAGCTGCTCATCGTGAAATCCGCGGCGCTCCGGGTCCTGGGCGACCCGCCCAAGGCGGACGAAACCCGGCAGCAGTGGATGCTGCTGATGGACTCCATTCTGACGAGCGGCGACGGACGGTCGTTCGCGACGGCGTTCAAGGTCATCACCATCGACGAGGAATACGCCGTTCTCCAGGTCCTGCGCATCGAGCAGGGCAAACAGGCGCTCGTGGAGCACGACGGCGGCAATTTCGACGTGCTCACGGTCAAGGACCCGGATTCCGGGAAGGAATTCGACCTCTATTTCAACGTCGATCTGCCCGTGAAATGGCTGAACGCCTCGTTTGCCGGGTCGGGCGCGAAGCCCGGGACGGCGCCGGCCGCCACCACACCGAAGGACAAATCCGCCGCCCCGGGGCCGGCGCCGGGCAAGGCGACGCACTGAGTTGCATCGGCCCGGACGGCGCCGGGCCCTCCAGATTTCGAAGCCTTGGAGGGCGGGCCGCCGTGCCCGCCGATCTGCTTGTCTGGGCGCCATTCGGCTTCATGCCCGCCACCGTCGGGCTAATACTCCGCAGGGATCGGCCCGGCTCCGGCGTTACGCTTCCCACGCCACCTTGCCTTGGCCGGACACACCCGGGTAACTTCCATCGATCATGAATGCCACGAACTGGTCGGCCCATCTGCTGCCGACAGGCCCCGTCCTTCGTTTCAGCCGCGGCGCGGCGCTGCTCGCGGCGTTGCTCTCTTTTCAGCCGGTCTTCGGCGAGACTGCGCCGCCCGTCGTGCCGGCGGAAATTGACGGCCGCTGGATCGGCGAGGCCCACCAGGGCCCCGGCGCCGCGTTCGTCGCGTTCGAGTTCCAGCGCCGACCCGACGGCCGCGTGCTCGCGCGCCTCTGGCTGCCGGACATCAACACGTACGGCACTCCGGTCGGCTGGGTGACCCTGGCCGACGGCAAGCTGGCGATCCGCGAGTACGGCATCCCTCTTGACCTCAAGGACGGCGTCCTGACCGGCAACATCTACCTCCCGGACCTGAAGTTCTCGGTGCGACGCTCCGCGGACCCGCTGCCCGCCGAACCGGAACTGCCGGCGGTGGGAACCGGTCCCGCCGCCGCATGGAGCTACGCCGCCGGGGCGCCGCTCTGGGCCAGCCCGATGGTCGCGGACGGTGTCGCCTACGTGGG
>JBAIXJ010000704.1:0-8665 GCA_037916645.1 Opitutales bacterium
CGGCGCGCGACCGACGTGCTGCTGGTCGACATCAAGGACGGCATCGCCGCCGGCAAGTCCCTCGACCTCATGGAGGCGGGGCCGGTGCGCGGCTACGTGACCTCGATCCGCGGCACCGCCCGGATCGACGACATCGCGGGCAGCGACATCGTGATCGTGGCCGCGGGCCGCGTGCGCAAGCCCGGGGAAAAACGCGAGGATCTCTACCGGGACAACGCCCCGACGGTGCGCGGCATCGCCGAGAACATCCGCCGCCTCGCCCCGAACGCCGTCGTGATCAACATCGTCGAGCCGGTCGACCTGCTCACCCAGCTGGTCCAGGAGACGATCGGTGGCGACCGGTTCAAGGTCATGGGCGTCGGGGGGCTGCTCAGCGCGACGCGCATCCGCTACCTGGTCAGCCGGGCGCTAGGCATCTCGCCCCGGGAAGTGACCGGCCTGATCATCGGCCCGCACCATCCGAGCATGATCTTCCTGCGCGACACCATCCGCGTGTCCGGCATCCCGGCCGCCGCCCTGCTGGGCGAGCCGCGCCTGCTCCAGCTGATCGAAGACGCCCGGAACGCGGGCGACACCATCCTGCAGCTGGCCCAGCGCTCGACTTCCTATTACGCGCCGAGCTCAGCCGCCGCCGTGCTGGTGGAGGCCATCGTCTGCAACTCGAAGGCCCTGCTGCCGGTCTCGGTCCGCTGCGAGGGCGAATACGGCGTGCACGGGCTGGCCATCGGCGTGCCGGCCTTCGTGGGCGAAAAGGGGGTGGACCGCATCCTGCAGCTCAAGCTTTCGGAGCTCGACCGCCACGCGTTCACCCAGGCGGCCGGCGCGCTCAAGGCCGCGCATGACAGCCTGGTCGCCGGAGCAGCCTGAGGATTCACCATGTCGCAGAACAAGGTCAGCATCATTGGAGCGGGCAACGTCGGCGCGACCGCCACCTATTACATCGCCGAAAAGGTCATCGCCGACCTGGTCATGGTTGACATCGAGGGCGGCATGACGCGGGCCAAGGCGCTGGACTTCCTGCACGCCGGGCCGCTCCGCGGCTACGACGTGGCCATCGTGGGCTCGAACGATTTCGCCCAGATCGCCGGCAGCAACGTGGTGGTGATCACCGCCGGCCTCCCGCGGAAGCCGGGCATGGACCGGATGGATCTGCTCAAGGTCAACTCGGGCATCGTCAAGCAGGCGGCCCGGGCGATCGCGGAGCACGCGCCGAACGCCGTGGTGATCGTCGTGTCGAACCCGCTCGACATCATGTGCCACGTCGCGCTGCGCTCCACCGGCTTCGACCTGCGCCGGGTGGTGGGCATGGCGGGCATCCTCGATTCGACCCGCTTCCGCTATTTCGTCGCGGAGCAGCTCGGCTGCGCCCTGACTTCGGTGCATGCGATGGTGCTCGGCGGCCACGGCGACCAGATGGTGCCCCTGCCGCGCCTGACCACGGTCGGCGGCGTGCCGATCACGGAGCTCATGGACGCTCCGACGATCGCGCGCCTGGTCGACCGCACGCGCAAGGGCGGTGCGGAGATCGTCGCGCTCCTGAAGGCCGGCTCCGCCTACTATGCGCCGGCCGCCTCGGTGGCGGAAATGGTGGAGGCGGTCATCACCGACCGGAAACACCTCGCCCCGTGCGCCGCCTACCTCCGCGGCGAATACGGCATCGACGACCTCTTCATCGGGGTGCCGGTGCTGCTCGGCAAGAACGGGGTGGAGCGGATCATCGTCCTGGACCTGACGGACGATGAGAAGGCGCAGCTGCTCGCCAGCGCGGACGCGGTCCGCAAGGGCGTCGAGGAACTGAACACGTTCTTCAAGCCGACCTGACGGCACCCGGTTCGTCCACGACCAAAAGGTTGTAGAGCGGGATCTCCTCGGCGCGCCGAAGCTTCAGCGAAGGCGGCCCGATCCCGCCAGGTGAATTGGAGATCGGCGGGGTCGGGAGACCCCGCCCCACAATTCTACGGTTCCACACCCTGACGTGGCGCCATTCGCCGTTAACCTGGGCGGACGCGCCCCGCTGCGTCGGTCGTGGTCACCAGAGCCGCCCCTGCGCGAAGAGATCCGCGCCGTTGCCCACGCTGAAGGCGGTGGCGCCCTCCTGCGCGGCGAGGCCGACGTCCACCGCCTCCAGGGCCGGCGTGATCTCCTTCACAAACTGGATCTCCAGATGCCCGGGCCGCGGCGTCTGCCCCGCGCGGCCGAGGGCCGTCTGCAGGTAGTCGAGATAGGCCGTGTTGTTCACATGGCCGTTGCCGTCGAAATCGGAATAGCGAATTGAGACGCGGGTCTGGTGAGTGGCGGAGGGGTTGGGCGGCACGAGCCGGAGCTTGTCGATTTCAGGCCGAAACACCGGGCCGGGGCGGGTCGGGAACGCCTGGGCGATGGTCTCGGGCACCCGGGTGAGGGACCGGGTTCTGAGGGCGACGTAGAGCCAGAGCGACGAGGCCGAAACGATCGGTCCGTCGGCGGCATGGACCCGGAAGTCGCGGAAGCCCTTGAAACCGCGGATGCCGCTGGACCAGGTCTCAATCCGCAGCGGCTCCTCGTATTTCGGATAGCGCGTGATGGCCGCGGCCACGCGGTTCAACACCCACGACTCGCCGCGGCTGACCATGGCGCGCGCCCCGGCATCGAACTGGTCGGCATGCTTGATGGCGGCCTCCTGCAGCAGCTTGAACACCGCGGGCAGCCGCAGGCGCGCGTCGCGGTCAACGTCCCAGTAGGAGACGGTGACCTCGAGATTCAGCGTGTCGGCGATAGGAGGGTGATCAGGCATCGGGTCGCGCCCTAGTTGTAGGCCGTCAGCTTGCTGACGCCGAACAGCGCGAGCAAGCTCGCTGCCTGCAATAGAGCGAATTGCGCGGCCAATTCCGAAAACCCAGGGCTATGCTCGTGGGCGGCGGGCCGCCATCACGGCTTCAGGTTCGCGGCGAGCGCCTGTTTGACCCAGACGCCGAAATGAGGCGTCGGCGTGTAGTCCCAATCCGCGATCAGGCACGGCGCGGCGGAGACATGGAAATCCCAGGCGGTCCAGTTCCAGCCGTGCGCCTCCAGCGCAGCCAGCATCTCGCGGTTCCATTTCTCGTCGTTCATATTCCACTCCTTGGGGAAGGGCCAGGTGGCCTCCAGGGAGCCGAATTCGGAGACGATGATCGGAAACCGGCGGGCGAAGGGTTCCATGCGCGCGACCCACTGCGGGATCGTTTCCCGGCCGATGCGGGCATAGGCGTGCGGATAGGGATGCACCGCGTAGACGATGCCATTGCCGGTTGGATCGTGAAGCTCGCGGTCCCCGGGGATGCCCTCGACTTCGTAGGCCCAGTTGATGCCGCCGGCCACGATGACGTTCTTCGCCCCGGTGGCGCGGATGGCGGCCACCAGCGCCGGCAGGCCGACCGCGTCGTACTTCAGGCGTTCGCCCGTCTTTTCCTCGATCTCCGTCATCGGACCGCCGCGGTACCACTGATCCCAATCAATGCGCGAGGGCTCGTTGTAGAGGTCGAACAACACGGCCGGGTTGTCCTTGAACGCCGGCGCCGCGGCCTGCCAGAACACCACGCTGTTCCGGTCGGGCAGATTGTGCTGGCCGATATGGCGGCCCCATTGGCCGGCATCGGACCAGTGCAGGTCGAGCATCAGGTAGGCGTTGTTCGCCACGCAATAATCCGCCAGCCGTCCGACGAGCGCGCGGTAGGCGGCG
Organism: Opitutales bacterium; assembly: GCA_037916645.1. Lineage (GTDB taxonomy): Bacteria > Verrucomicrobiota > Verrucomicrobiia > Opitutales > Opitutaceae > Fen-1467. The sequence continues at coordinate 3,698 of JBAIXJ010000704.1, forward strand.
CCGCCGTCCGTCTGCCCCGGCGCTTTCCCGAACCAGCGGTCCTGACTCACGGGGAGGCGGATGAGATTCGCGTGCCAGTCGCGGATCGCCACCTCGAGCGTGCGGGGCATCCGGTCGTCGGCGTCGGCCGACCACTCCAGGCCCGCGCAGTTCACCCCGCGCAATCGCGCGGGCTGGCCGTTTTCGTAGAGCAGCTGGTTGCCCACGACCTTGAGCGCCAGCGGGGCGGCCGCCACCGTGCGCGGGCCGAGCAGGCCCGCGGCCAATAAGGCGAGGAGATGAGGCCAGCCGGCGACCAGGCGGCGCAGCGAACGGATCCCGGAGATCATTCCGCAGGGTTTCCGCTTTTGGCGCGGCTGTCGAGTCCCGGACGGAAGCCGGTCCGGCGGCCGCAGGCGGATGGCGCGGCGGAGTTTCCTGTTGACAAGCCACAGGAGAGCCGGTTTCCTGTGGGCAAACCACAGGAATGCCATGGCGACGGAAAAGCTCGATCTGCTGCAGGGGACGCTGGATCTGCTGGTGCTGCAGACGCTCGCCGCCATGGGACCGATGCACGGCTACGGCATTGCGCGCCGGATCGAACAGGTGGGGGCCGGCGCCCTCATCCTCAACCAGGGCACGATTTATGCCGCGCTGGTCCGCCTCCAGCAGGGCAAGTGGATCGCGGCGGAGTGGGGCACGTCGGACAACAATCGCAAGGCCAAGTTCTATGCGATCACGGCCCGGGGTCGCAAACGACTCGCGGCGGAGACCGAGAACTGGCAGCGCATGTCGACCGTCGTGATGCGCATCCTGGACGCGCGCGGCGGCGCCGCTTCGCCGTGAACCCGGGGCTTGATCGCTGGCTGGCCCGTCTCCGCGCCGTGTGGGCGAAGCCGGCGCATGACGCGGATTTCGACGCCGAACTGGCGGAGCACCTGGAATTGCTGACTGCGGACCTCGTGAAGGCCGGCCTGTCCCCGGAGGAGGCGGGGCGGCGGGCGCGGATCGCCCTCGGCGGCGTCGAGCAGACGCGCGAGCTGCACCGGGAGACGCGCGGCATCCCCTGGTTGGAGGAATTCGGCCGCGACCTGGCCTACGCCTGCCGGGTGTCGCGACGCGAACGCGGATTCACGGCGGTGGCGCTGGCGATCCTCGCCGTCGGCATCGGGCTCAACACGACGGTCTTCAGTCTGGTCAACACCGTGCTGCTGCGCCCCGTCCCCTTCGCCCACGCCGACCGGCTGGTCGTGATCACCAACGACCAGGCCGCCCAGCCCAGCCACGATCTTTCCGCGATCGCGTCCAAGGTCGACACGTGGGAGGGATTGCAGGCGACCAGCCGGACACTCGACCAGATCGAGGCGTACGATCCGTTCTCCGTCCGCCAGACCTACCGGCTCACGGGCGGGGGCGAGCCCGAGACGATCATTTCGGTCAGCGTCTCCCCCGCGTTGTTCGGGATGCTGGGAATCAAACCCCAGGCGGGCCGCCTGTTTCTGGCGGAAGACGGTGCGAAAAACGCGCCGCTGCGCGTCATGCTGTCAAACCAACTATGGCGGCGGCGCTTCGGCGCCGATCCCGCGATGGTCGGCCAGACGATTCAGATCAACGGACAGGCCGTCGAGGTCATCGGGGTTCTGCCGCCGGCGGACGCCTTCACCGCGGTGTTCTTCCCGGCGGTGCGGGTGGACGTCTACCAGGCGGTGCGCAATGACGTGGAACGCAACTGGAGCAACACGGTCCTGCTTCTTGGGCGGATGAAACCGGATATTGCGCTCGACGCGGTCCGGGCCGACCTCTCGCTCTCAGTCGCCCAGCTCAAGGAGAAACATCCCGACTGGGACAAGTATTTCTTCGCCCATCCGACCCCGCTGCACGCGTGGGTGGCGGGCAGCCTGCAGCGGCCCCTGTTCTTTCTCTGGATCGCGGCGGGCCTGGTGCTCGCGATCGTGAGTTTCAACCTGGGCGGACTGCTCCTCGCCCGCGGCGCCTCCCGGCAGAAGGAATTGGCGCTGCGCTGCGCGCTGGGCGCGGGCCGGATGCGTATCGTGCGGCAGTTGCTGACGGAGTGCTTCGCGCTCGTCGCGGCCGGCTCGCTCCTCGGTGGACTGGCGTCCTGGGGCCTGGTGCGTTTCCTGTCCGTCCGGTCCGCGGTGGAGATTCCCCTGCTGCAGAGCCTTCGGCTCGACGCCGCGGCGCTGGCCTTCACGGTCCTGTTGGCTGTGGTCACCGTCGTGCTGTGCGGGGCCGTACCGGCATGGAAGCTGGTCCGCGGCGAAGCTCTGCAGCACCCGATGCAGGACGCGGGTCGGGGCACGGCCGGCGGAGGGGAGCGGTCGCGAACGCACCGCCTGCTCGTGGTTCTGGAGATGGCCCTGGCCTGCGGTCTGGCGATATCGGCCGGGCTGACGGTACGCAGCCTCTTCAACCTCCTGAAGGTCGATCTCGGCTTTGCACCGCGCAACCTCATCGCCGTGCGCGTCGATCCAGTCGTCACAGGATCGCAGGCGAACTACCTCAAGAGCCTGCTGGAACGGGTCGGCGGCCTGCCGGGTGTGGAACAGGCCGGGCTCACGGATTGCGTGCCGGTGGAACGGGACCGGAGCTGGGCCCTCTATCCCGTGATCCAGAACAACCCGAACGACCGGCGCTGGACGGGCGCCCACATCCGCCTCGTCAGTCCCGGATTGTTCGCCGCGATGGGGACGCCGCTTGTCGCCGGCCGCGATTTCACATGGATGGACCAGAAGGGAAAGCCGGCCGTGATCGTGGTCAACCGGACCCTGGCGCAACGGTTCTGGCCCGGGGAAGAAGCCGTGGGACGCGAAGTGCTGATCGGCGGGCAATATCGCTGCACCGTGATCGGCGTGGCGGCGGACGTCCGCCACAGCGGGCCGGAGCTTCCGTCCGGCAACGAGATGTATCTGCCGCTCGCGCAGGTCGAGGACGCCTCGTCCTGGGATTTGTTGGTGCGGACGAAGCTGCCGGCAGCCGCCCTGGCCGCCGGTTTGCGCGATGCGTTGCGGGACGTCGACCCGACCCTGCCGCTGACCAAGGTGCGGTCGATGCAGGCGCTCATCGACCGCACGCTGTCATCCCGGCGCCTGCTCGTCTCCTTGGTCGGGGGCTTCGCCGGCATCGCGATGGCACTCGCGGCGCTGGGCCTCTACGGATTGATCTCCTACGTTGTGGCCCAGCGGACGAAGGAGATTGGCATTCGCATGGCGCTGGGCGCCAGCGGGTCAACGGTGCAACGGCAGATCGTCGCCAAAACCATGATGCTGGCAGGTTGGGGTCTGGCCTCGGGTCTGATCGGCACCATCGCCGCGAGCCAACTTCTGCAATCGCTGCTGTTCGGCCTGTCCGCAACCGACGTGGCGACTTACGTGGTGATGATCTTGGTGCTGCTCGCCTTCGCGTTCGTCGCTGGGTACCTGCCGGCCCGCCGTGCCTCCCGGGTCGATCCCCTGATCGCGTTGCGAACGGAGTGACTGTTTCCGCAGGACCGGTGGGCAGCGAGATCGCGGTGGCCTGCAGCGGTCCGGCCGTCGTGGGCCGCATGCCTAAATTGGAACGGGGAGGGGAACGCCCATTCGTTGTGCCCACGGGGTCAGCTCCGGCATGATCGAAGCGTGAAGGACAACGCCTTTCTTGAGCTGGCGCGCGCGGAGCAGGAGGCCGCGTTCGCCGGGCAGCCGCACGCGGTCAACTCCGGGGCGGGGCGGGGTGGAGCGGCAGGCCCGGGCCAGCCAGGTCGTCTGACGCTGGAAGGCCTCCGCGCCGCCGAACCGTGCCGGGTCCATGACTTGGAGGAAGACGTCGTTCGACCAGCCTTCGGCCGGATCCGCCCGGCCCCAGCCCGCGAGGCCGCCGGTGAGCGCCTCCACCAGGAGACCAAGCGCGAAACCCTTGTGCCCGTGGTCGAGTCCCCCGATCGGCAGGGCCGCGCCGGGCGGATTCGCAAACAGCACCGCCGGATCATCGGTCGGGTTGCCCTCCGCATCGAGGAGCCAGGCGCCCGGCAGCTTTCGGCCTTCATCGAAGTGGCGCCGCGCGACGCCATAGCTCGCGATCGACATCGAGGTGTCGACGATCACGGGTCCGTCCGCGGCCGGCCAGGCGGCGGCGATGGGATTGGGCGTGTAGACGCCGGAGCGCCCGCCGTGCGGAGCGACCGCGCCCATCCGCGGATCGGAGGAGGCCAGCAGGACCAGCATGCCCTGCTCCGCGATCTCCCGGAGATAGGCGGCCAGGCAGGCAATGTGGTGGCTGCGCTGGATCGCAACCGAGCAGGTGCCGATGGTCTTCGCCCGCTCGGCGGCGAGGGCGAGCGCGCGCACCGTGAGCCAGGGGCCCGGCAGGCGCCGACCGTCCCAAGTCACCGCGGCCGGGAAATCCGCGAGGACCTTTGGGTCACCCGTTTTCGCCATCCGGTCGTGCGCCAGTTCGTCGAGGTAGAGGGGAAGCAGATGGAGGCCATGGGTGTCATGGCCGAGCAAATCTCCCTCCAGCAAGATCTCGGCGACAACCCGCGACTTGTCCGCGTCCAAGCCGGTTTGGACCAGAAGAGCGGCAGCGAAGATGAGCAGGTCGGAAGCCGCGTATGAAGGATTCATATGATGACGATCTCGGTTTGACCGGATGGGGTGACGACCTAAAGCGGTTTCAGAAGATGTATGGTCCTGTAGGCCGGGCAGCCCGCACGGCGGGCGGGCCTGCAACGTTGGCCATGGCGGCGACGGTTCTATTCAAAGCGCTGTACCGTGAAGATTGGATGATTATATCCAAGTATTTGCTTAAGAATATATAGCAACAACGATGGCACTGGCAATGGAGGATTGTTGACATGGAACACAAATATGACTGACTGGTCAGTCAGTTATGAATGCCGACAAGAAGCAGCGCATCATGCAGGCGGCCGAACAGGTATTCCGGACCAGGCGCGTCCACGAGGTGACGCTCGATGAGATCGCCAAGCAGGCGGAT
>JBAIXJ010000705.1:0-2237 GCA_037916645.1 Opitutales bacterium
GGGCTTCGGACCGACCACGACCGCACCCGCTCCAACCAGTTCGCGGACCTTGCGCGCGACCGCCGGCGTCATGGTCGACCGCGACGGCAGCACGAGCACCCGGTAGCTCATGCCGCACGGCAGCACGACCCGACCCTCGCGCACCGTCATCCCATGGAGAAAGAGTTCCTCGCTGCAGAGGTCCCAATCGTAGCCGGCAGGCGGCGCCTTCTCCCCCTCTTCCAAATAGCAGATGTCTCCGACGAACTGCCCGGCCTGCAGGAGTGCCTGGCAACGCTGGAGGTACATCAGCCACGCCGGCGACTGCTCCCACCAAGTCTGGGTGCGCCCGAAATGCGTGCCCCAGGGACCCATGGTCATGCCCGGGCGGACATCGGCCCACGGCTGGTGCGCGGTGGTGTGAAGAATCATCTCGTTGACCCCGAGACAGAACGCGCGGTCGCCCGCTGCCTTCAGGGCGTAAGGATCCTGGCGGAACTGCGCGTACTGCGGCTGGCCGGTGAAGGCCTCCGCGCCGACGATGCGTTGCCCCGAAATGTGCGCGCTCGAGGCCACGGGCTTGAGCGTCGGCCAGCCCCATTCCGACGGCGTCTCCCAGAACTCGGCCGCCACCTCGTCCGCGCGCGTACCGCAGGTCACGGCGTCGAACGGGCCGGTGTAGGGCTCGCAGCCGAGCCGCACGCCGGGATAGCGGTGGGTCCGCTCGGCCATGTAGCCGTAGTAGTTGTCGGCGAAGAGCTCGGCGATCGTCTGCTTCCAGTCGCGCTGGAACCGCGCCGTCAGGTCCGCATTGCCCACGACGCGCTTGGTCGCCGTGACCAGCCAGGGCACCGGGTCGTAGCCCCTTCGGCGCCGAAACTCGTCGCGAAAGCTCGGCGACCAATCCTGCTCACCGACCTCGTAGCTGTCGATGAACACCTCGCGGAGCGAACGGCCAGTCGCGGCGCCGGCGTTTTCCAGGATCTTCGCAACGTAGCCGTCAAAATGGGCGTCCACCCCCTCGCGATCGAGCTTGTCACACTCCAGGCCCTTGGCCCCCGGAGGTGCGGGCGCGTTCACCGCTCCGGTGGTCGTGCGCCCGAGGCGCAGGACGATCCAGCGGCCAGCCGGGGCCGACCAATCCAGCCGGCCATCGCGGCCCAGCCGATCGGTCAGATCGAGGATTTCGCCGGGTCCGACGGCTTCGGTCCGGTCGGGAAACGCGAGCACGGCGACGTCGCGGTAGAAATTCCATGTCGGATCGACCGCGGCCGGCTTCACGGCGCCGTCGAATGGCCCCGGCCCCTCGACCTTCCGTTCGCTCCAGACGATTTTTTGCATGGACTTCTCGACCGGGATCCAAGGCCCGCCGCTGGAGGACCAGCCGGGGCAGTTGTGGAAGCCAAGCTCCAGCCCCAGCCGGTCAGCCTCCGCCGCGGCAAACCGCATCAGGCTCCACCACTCCTCGCTGCGGAACTTCACCGGCCCATCGATCGGCAGCTGGCCGACATGGAAGATGAACGCCCCGCCCAAGCCGACGCGCTTCATCGCCTCCAAGTCCGCAGTAATGCCCTCCCGGCTGACGCAACCGCTCATCCAGTGCCACCATGTCTTCACCCGGGCGCTCTCTGGCGGCGAACGGAAGAGCGCGACCGGATCGTCCGGCGCGGGCGGTGTTTCGACGGCCCGGGCGGCCACACCATAGAACAGACCGAAGGTCAGGAGCGTGCAGGTTAAGGTTCTCATGGGGAAAGCGCGGTTGGACGCCGGAGGCGCGCGCTGCAGGTTTCAATCTCACGGGCGCCGATCAGGTTCGCGGCGCGTATTTGATCTCACGAACGTCGATGGCCCCGCTGACCACCTCGACAAACGGCTGGCCGCCCCGGACCCCGACGGTGCCGAAGCCCGTGGCGGTGGCGAGGAACCCCCGGAAATCGCCGCGCACGGCCGGTTCGAGGTGCAGCACGCGCTCGACCGCGTCGTAGCGCGCGCCGCCCAGCGCCTGGAGCAGGGCATAGGAGGCCAGCGCCCGGGCGTACCAATGGCCGCACTCGTACTCGTCGAACGGATTGCGGTCCCGTCCGTCGTAGCGGGCCCGGAGCGCCCGGACGACCGCCAGGCCCTCGTCGACCATGCCCTCGAAGATCAGCCCGCTGGCGACCTGGTACTCGATGCCGGTCCACACCTCGTCGCTGTACGGGAACGGCAGCGACAGCTTGTCGCCGTCCGGCCAGGAGCAGAGGATGAGTCCGCCCTCG
>JBAIXJ010000706.1:0-1784 GCA_037916645.1 Opitutales bacterium
GGCGGCTCGCCCCGTTCCCGGCGGCGGCGCTCCAGTTCCTCCTCCAGAATCTTTTCGTAGTCCGCGTCGGGCCCCTCGCGCTCCATGCGCGCGGCGATGCGGTCCGCGAGCCGGTCGCTCTCCTCGAGCATGCGCTCCGCCTCCTCTTCGGTCTGCGGACGGTCGTCTTCCTCCTCCGCGGCCTCCGCATCCCGCTCGCGGGCCACCGCCCCGCCCAGGCGTTCCATGAACTCCATGATCGCATCGTGGTTCGCCCGCCGCTGCTTCGCTTCCTCCTCCGGCGTCATCTCCCAGGCCGCGTCGCCCTCGATCGTCAGCTCGTAGTCGGCGGATTCGATCACCACGCGTCCGTTGGTCTCGCTGAACCACTCGAGGTAGAGGGAATTGCCCCAGTGCCACGGGAACGGCTTCCGCGCGGCGTAGTACTCGCCGATCTGCTCCCGCGGAATGTCGGGCACCTTGACCTTGCGCGAGGCCGTGATGTCGCCCACGGCGCCCACCTGATGCGTCGCAAACGAGTCGGGCAGGCCGGGCTTCGGGCGCGGATTCCTGAACACCAGGCGCCGGCCCGCGAGATCGCGCCACGCGTTGCCCGCCAGCTCCAGCTCGACCGCGGCGGGCCGGCCGGCGAACCACAACCGGCCCGTCACGCGCCCGCGCCGCCCGTTCTCAATTTCGCCACGAAGCAAAAATTCTTCAATACGCCAAGCCACGCCGCCATCAAAGCACCGGGCGGCCGCTTGGCGATCCCGTTTTTTCGTGCCGGGCCGCCCGCGGACGCCCGGCCACCGGCGGCATGGCTTGCGGAGCGCGGAGGTTTGGTTTGGATTGGGCGCACCATGGATGCCTATGGCCGCGCCCGGGAATTGATCGACGCCGCGCACAGCGCCGACCCCCATCGCGCCGCCGGGGGGCGGCCGGCGGAGCTGGTGTACGCGGACCGGATGGAGGCCTGGGTTGGGCGGCTGGTGCCGGACGCGCCCCCGCCGTTGCGCCTGGCCGCGCGGAGCCAGCACTTGGAACGCTGGAGCGTCCCGCGCGACACCCACCCGCCCGGCAAGGCCGGCTATCACGCGTGGCGCCGGTCCCTCTACGCGCGGCAGGCCGCCCGCGCCCGCGAGCTGCTCCTCCAGGCCGGCGTCGCGGCCGCCGAGGCGGACGAGGTCGCCGTCTGGGTGTCGAAGACCGGCCTGAAGACCAATCCCCGCACGCAGGCGCTGGAGGACGCCGCCTGCCTCGTGTTCCTCGAAAACGAGATCGCTGCCTTCGCCGCGCAGCACCAGGACTACCCGCGCGGGAAGTTCGTCGACATCCTGCGCAAGACCTGGCGGAAGATGAGCGCGCCAGCCCAGGCGCTTGCGCGCAGCCTCGCGCTGCCGCCGGAGATCGCCGCCCTGGTCCGCGAAGCCGTCGGCGCGGAGTGATCTCCGACGCGCCCGGCCGCCCATGAAGAAACGACTGCTGCTGCCCGTGCTCGTCCTGGCCGCCGTCCTGGTCGGCATCCAGTTCTTCCCCGCGCGGCGCAATCTCGGCACCCGCGACAGTCCGGAGGACATCGCCGCCCGTTACGCGGTGCCCGCCGAGGTGCGGACCCTGCTCGTTGACGCTTGCTACGACTGTCATTCCGACCGCACCAATTATCCGAAGTACGCCAGCTTCCAGCCCGTCGGCTGGTGGCTCGCGCACCACGTGAACGAGGGCAGGAGCCATCTCAACTTCTCGCGGTTCGGAACCTACGGACCCAAACAGGCGGCGCGGAAGCTCGACGGCATCGCCAACGACGT
>JBAIXJ010000707.1:0-1926 GCA_037916645.1 Opitutales bacterium
TCAGGGCCTCGGCGTCGGCAGGCGAGAGGAGGCTCTCGAGCTCTTCAGCGAACTGCTCCGGTGTGGCCGCGAGAATCTCCTCCCTGGCCTCGCGCAGCCGGTCACCTGGGAGTCCCGTGCGCGGGCCGCCGCCGCGCTGTAGGGCTCGCGTCCGAAGGACGCGGCGAAGCTCGTCTAGATGCGGTCACCTGGGCTGAGGCGGGTGTGGGCATCGTGAGCGCGGGCGATGCCGCGGGCTTCGGTGTACTCGCGGACCATGTCGTAGGTCTTCCAACCGGTGATGTGCATAAGGTCGTCCGTGGAGCCGCCCGCGGCCAGCCACTTGTCCGCGAAGGATCGGCGGAAGCGGTGCGGGTGCACGTTCTGGATTCCGGCTTGCCCGCCACGCCTGGCCAGCATGACGCGGACTCCCGAGTCGGTCATGTGCGCGAGGTTGTGTCCCTGGACGCCGAGCCAGAGCCATGGCGAGGAGGCGTGGGTGTGCCAGGCCCGGGCGCGTATGTAGCGATCGAGCGCGGCTGCCGTCTTCCTTCCGACGGGCACCCAGGTCTCATCTCCGCCCTTGAGGCGCAGCCGCAGCTTCCGCTGTGACAGGAACACGTCGGTTCGGTTCTCGTCTTCTGAGTCGTAGCGCAGGTTCGCCAGCCCCGAGACGCGCATGCCGGTATCGATGAAGATGCGCAGGATGGCAGTATCGCGTCTGTCGGCGAAGGTGGCGCCCTGGCAAGTCTTCAGGAGCGCGGTCAGCTCCGCGTCGTCGAAGAACTGCCTGGCCTTCTTGGTGACCTTCGGTTTGTCGACGCGGTCCATCGGGTTCGCGTTGGCGCGTTCGCCCTCGCGGGCCAGCCAGCCGAAGTACACGCGCAGGTTGCGGAAGTGCACGGCCGCCGAGGCGGCCGACGTGCGCTGCTCCTCCGACAGGATGAACGCGCTGATGTGCTCGGCATCGACCTCTTCAACATCGGTCGGCATGTCCTGGGTCGCGAGGAACCCTTGCAGCGCCTTGACCGAATCGAGGTACGAGCGGACGGTCTTTGAACTCTTGCCTGCGGCTTCGAGCGCGAGCTGCCACGAGGTGGCGAACGCGGCGATGCCGACGCCCGACGGCGCCGCGGAGCGGCGGGCGCGGCTGCGTCGTGCTTCCTGCGTGCTGGTGACGGACATGGTTGCCCTTCCGTCGGCCGGGGTGCCATCCACGCCTGTCATGCCCTACCCTTGAGTGGGCGATCAGAGCCTGGTCAACGCACGAATCAGAAGCTCTATCACCGCTGTAGCCATGTGGTATCGTAGCACGCATCTGCGAAACCGCAGGTAGGACAACTCAAGACAAGCGCTCGTAGCTCAACGGATAGAGCATCTGACTACGGATCAGAAGGCTGGGGGTTCGAGTCCCTCCGAGCGCGCCACCGTATCCGCAGGTCAGGGCCTTATTTCCAGTGATCGGCAAGGCCCTTGCTCTGCGCCTGGGGCTTGTCGTCTCACAATTTCTCACAGCTCTAAGCGATCTTGTGAATCCTGGCGAGTGCGGCCTGGCCCCGTTGCAGGTCCTCCTCGCTCGCGTGGACGTAGGTCTTCTGTGTGAACGCCGAGTCATAGTGACCTGCCCACTTGCTGATGATCGAGATCGGCACGCCCGCGTGCTAGCTGGTAGGGAGCGTCAGGGTTGTGTGACGCGAGTCGTGCAGGGTGATCCGCCGCAGCCCGGCCCGCCTGAGCAGGCGGCCGAACTCGTCGGAATACCACTCGGGGTGAACGGGAGTGCCAGCCTGGTCGGTGATCACGTACTCGCCGCCCTGGTACCAGTCCAGCTCTGCGAGTCCTGACCGGTAGGCCGCACCTGCGATAGTGCTCTCATCCAGCTGGCGTTTGCGCAGTGCTGTCAGCGCGGCCACCAGCTGGTCGTCGAGCGGTAGCGTCCGCTTGCCG
>JBAIXJ010000708.1:0-1962 GCA_037916645.1 Opitutales bacterium
CCGAAGCCGAGCCCGATGACGAAGGCGACGATGAGACTGGTGTCCGGGCCGAACAGGCCGAATTTGTAGAATGGTGCCATCATGACGGTGCCCTCACAGCCACTGCCGGCGGAAGAACCACGCCAGCGCATAGGCGCCGGCGAAGACACAAAGCATGAACGCCCAGCTGCCGACGTTGAGCAGGGCCCCGCCGGTCAAGGCCTGGCCGCTCGTGCAGCCCAGCGCGAGCTTCGCCCCGACCATCATCAGGGCGCCGCCCAGAAAGGCGAGGATCAGGCGCCCACGGGTCGAAATCCGCGGGCCCTTCTCCACCGTCACCCGCAGCCGGTTCGCCAGCGCGCCGGAGACGAGACCGCCGACAAACACCCCGAGCACCTCGAACACGAGCCAGTCTTTGAGCGGGCTGGTCGCGCCGTCGCCGAGATAGCCGGCGTAAAAGGAATTGTGCGCGGCATGGGCCGGCGCGACGGCCTGCACCGCCGCCGCGGTCACCGAGCCGAAGGCGCCCGAGGCGCCGAGTCCGCGGCCCATGATGACGAAGGACGCGAGCAGCACGAGACCGAGGCCCAGCCCGGCCCAGTACGGATTCATGTGCGCCCGGGGGGCGTGGTTCGAGGCGGAGGGTTCAGTCATGGGTTTTCCGGGGGGAGATGAAGGGGATCCGGCCGGCGCTCAGCGCAGCGTGAGCAGCCAGTGGCTGGCCTGGCCGGCGAATACGAGGACGAACCGCAGCGCGAGTCCGCCGCACAGCACGAGCACCGCCGGGACGAGGGTGTGGCGGATCTTGTGCCGCAGCTCGAGGAATTGGAGCAGGAGCGGGATCGTGATGCCCGTGCCGATCACAAAAACCCAGAACGCCGGGGCATAGGGGCCGCCGACCAGCAGGCGGGCGGCCTGCTGCTGCGCCTCGGTCGACGTCACCAGCCCAATGAGAAAGAGGCCGAGCAGGGTCAGCTCGATCGTCAGGAAGCTGTTGTCCGCGCGCGCCAGCGCCGGGCCGACCTTCGGATCCAGCGGCCGGGCCTCGGACCAGCGGGCCAGCGTCGACAAGAGGAAATCCGCAAAATCCGGCCGCTCCTCGTCCGGCAGGGTGAGCACGAGAATGCCGTGCAGCAGCGCCGCCGCCGTCGACAGCCCGGAGAACAGGAACAGGGGGCCGAGCAGGCTGCTGTTCCACAGCGGCCGCGCGCCGAGCGTGCCGAGCAGGATGCCGGTGTAGATGCCGAGCGCCACACCCACCGCCATGTTGGTGAAGCCGATGGCGACGACCAGCCGGGTCCGCGCGAGGATGAAATCGCTCCAGGTGACCAGCACCGGGAACCGCCGCGCGAGCGCCGGGATCGCCTCGGGCAGGTGCGCCAGCGCATTGGCGAGGAGCCCCGGATAAACCAGCAACAGGATCCACGAACCCCAGGACATCGGGGAGGCGATCTGGAACGTGAGGTACAGCCGCCAGACATGCACCTTGTGCTCGAGGTCGAGGAAAAGCGCGAACATGCCCACGCTGAGCAACGCCAGTCCGATGAGCGGGCCGATCGTGCAGCACACGAGGGCGTGGCGCTCCTTGGGTTTCATCACCAGCAGACGCACGCCGGAAATAATCATCAACCCCGCCACGAGCCCGCCGAGAAACAGATACACCGCCACCTCCCAGCCCCAGAGATGCAGGGTGGGGTCGACCAGCGGATTGTGGCGGGTGGTGGTGAATTCGAGCATGGCGCCTCAGGTGAGGTAATAGATGCACGGTTCCGTGCCCGCCTCCGGCAGCAGGCGGTGGTGGGGCCGCGACGCCAGCAGACGGCTGACCTCGCTCAACGGATCGTCGCCATCGCCGAAATGCAGGCAGCGGGTGGGGCACACCGCCACGCACGCGGGATCCAGGCCTTGCTCAACACGATGCAGGCAAAACGTGCACTTGTCCGCATACCCGTCGGGATGGATGAAGCGCGCGTCGTAGGGGCA
>JBAIXJ010000709.1:0-3718 GCA_037916645.1 Opitutales bacterium
TCGTGCGGCAAGGCATGGCTGGATGGCGCGGAAGTTTGCAGCTCAAGGGACCTGGTCGAACATCTTGCCGGGGTTCAGGATGCCGTTGGGGTCGAGGGCGCGGCGGAGTTCGCGCATCACGCGCATCTGGGCGTCGCCGGCGAACCGGGGGAGGAATTCCTTTTTGGCGAGGCCCACGCCGTGTTCGCCGGTGATGGTGCCGCCGAGGCGGATGGCTTCGTCGAAGATTTCGCGGAAGGCATGGTGGACGCGCTGCATCTCGTCGTGGTTGCGTTCGTCGGTGAGGAAGGTGGGATGGAGGTTGCCGTCGCCCATGTGGCCAAAGGTGCCGATGCGCAGGTTGTGCTTCGCGGCGACCGCGGCTATGAAGCGGATCATCTTCGCCAGCTCGCTGCGCGGGACGGTGGCATCCTCCAGGATCGTCGTCGGTTTCAGGCGGGCGAGCGCCGAGAACGCGCTGCGGCGGGCGGTGGCCAGCTGGAGGCCCTCCTCCTCACTGGCGGCACGCCGTACCGAGGTCGCGCCGTGCGTACGGGCGAGGTCCTCGATCCGACCGATTTCGTCGGCGACCGCCGCCGGATGACCGTCGGTCTCCACCAGCAGCACCGCGGCCGCGTCGGTCGGCAGCCCGACGTGCGCGTAGTCCTCGACGCACCGGATTGTCTTGCGGTCGAGAAACTCGAGGGTGCAGGGAATGATCTTCGCCGCGATGATCGCGGAGACCGTCTCCGCCGCCGCATCCATCTGCGCGTAGGTGGCGAGCAGGGTCTGGCGCGCCGCCGGCCGCGGCAGCAGCTTGAGCAGCACCTTCGTGATCACGCCCAGCGTGCCCTCGCTGCCAATGAAGAGGTCCCGCAGGTTGTACCCGGCGACATCCTTCACGCACTTGTTGCCCAGCCAGCAGATGGACCCGTCCGCCAGCACCACCTCGAGCCCCATCACGTAGTCGCGGGTCACGCCGTATTTCAGCCCGCGCAACCCGCCGGAGTTTTCCGCGACATTGCCGCCGATGGTGGAGATCTTCATCGAGCTCGGATCCGGCGGGTAGAACAGGCCGGCGGCATCGGCCGCCTCGTAGAGCTTCTGGGTGATCGCGCCGGCCTCGGCCAGCAACGTGAGGTTGCGGGCATCGAGCTCCAGAAGCCGGTCCAGCTTGACCAGGCAAAGCACGACCGCGCCCTCGACGGGCACGCTCCCGCCCGAGAGGCCGGTCCCCGAGCCGCGCGTGACCACCGGGGCGCGATGGGCCCGGGCCAGCTTCAGGATGGCGCTCACCTCCCCGGCATCGCGCGGCAGCACGACGACCCGGGGCAGCTGGCGCAGCGCCGCCGTGCCGTCGAACGCGTAGGGAATCAGGTCCTCCTTCGCCGTGAGCACCCGCTCGGGGCCGAGCAGTTCCTGCATTTCGGCGATCATGGCGTCAACTCCCGGAATCCGTATTGTTCCCCCAAGGCGAGGCACTCCGCCGCGGGGCGGACGCTGGCCGAGCAGGTCGGATGGCGCAGCGAGGCCGCCGCCGCGCAGACGCCGAGTTGCAGCCCGCGCGCCATCGGCCAGCCCTCGTGCAGGCCCAGCAGGACCCCGGCGGCGAAGGCGTCGCCCGCGCCCGCCAGCCCCGCGATCTGGTCGGCCGGCATGTTCACGCTCGGCTGCCAGACGATCTCGTCGCGCGCGGAGCAGCCGCATGCGCCCTCGGGAAAATGGACCAGCACCCACGCATGCACGCCGAGGTGGACCAGCGAGCGCGCCGCCGCCTCCACCGCGCCGCGATCCAGGGCCTCGCCCCGCCGCAGCGCCCGGCCCGTCAGCTTCTCGGCCTCGTAGTCATTGGCGAACAGCACATCCACGTGCGGGAGGATCGGCGCGACGACGGAGCGGAAGCGGTCGCTGCTGTCGCTCACGCAGTCGAGCGAAGTGGCGAGCCCGGCGGCGCGCGCCTGCCGGAAGACCTGGGTCATCCGCGGCGCGCCGTCGGGCCCCGGGGCGTCGAGCGTATCGAGCAGCAGCGCGTAGCCCAGGTGGAACCACCGGGCGCGCGTGCGGGTGAAGTCGAAATGCTCGGGGGCCAGCCGGGCGTTGGCGCCGCGTTGGTGGAAGAACGTCCGGCGCCCGGTGGACTGCACCGTCATCACGTCGGTGTAGGAGGTCGGCGCGGCCGCGGTGACCTGCAGCTGCCCGGTGCCGATGCCGTGCGCCTGGCAATCGTCCCGGATCAGGCGGCCGCTCGCGTCGTCGCCCACGAGGCCGACGCCCTCGAGCGGAAACGGGGCGCCGAGCCTGGCCAGGTCCATGAGGACGTTGAACGGCGCGCCGCCGTTGCCCCACGACTGCCCCGTGATGGTGGCCAGCGCGTCCTGCGGCGGCCACGTGTCGATCAGCTTCACGTAATCGACAATCCAGTTGCCGCCGGCCAGCAGGCCGCGGCGTGCGGTGCCCTCGGAATTCATGCGGAAAAGAAGGACCAGTCGATGGCCTGCCGCGCCGTGCGGCCCGACCCGGAAACGAAGACGAGGTGGTCCGGCCCGACGCGGACGCGGCGCACGGCGTCGAACCCGCGCGGGATGGCCGTCACGCCCATGACATAGGGGATGCGCAGCGGGCGGTCCGGCCGCAGCGTCACGGTCGTCGGCACGCCGCGGCGCGACAGCGGGTTCGGGCGCGCCGACGCGGCGAGACCGAGGTCAAAGTTCGCCGTGACCTCCTCCAGCCCCAGGACGTGGCGGTGGCGGCCGTTCCACGGGGGATAGTGGCGGCCGCCGTTCGAATGCCACAGCACCGTCGCGGCCAGCTGCGCGGGGTTTTTCAGGGCGAACCACAGGTAGCCTTCACGCGGAAAGACGACCGCGGTCCACGCCACCGGTCGTGCCGGCCGGGTGGCCAGCAGGACCAGGTCCTCAAAGCCTTCCCGCGCCTGGTAGCGGGTGAGATCGGCAAAGCCGCCGTCCGCGCGCGGCACGCGTCGCAGGTCCCGGAACACCGCGCCGGGGCGCAGGCTGGAGTAGCCGCCTCGGACGGGGTCTTCAAAGCGCGCCGGCAGCACCTGTCCGAACCGGAACCCGCTGCACGCGATGCGCCCGGCCCCCTCCTCGTCGGGAAACCGCAGCATCGCGTGATGCCCGAGGCACATCGGGCCGGCCAGGCCCGCGATCTCGTGGCTGCAGTACAGCACGGTCTGGCCCGGCAGCAGGCGGATGCGTTTGGTGACGATCCCGCGACGGATCCGCAGGCGCAGGCGCGCGACCAACTCCGTCGCGCCTCCGGCCGGCCCGCAGCTCACCCGCCGCCAGCGGCCGACCGCAGTCTCACCATGCGCCGGATGGCGCTCGCCGCGCCACGGCTCGGCATTGCCCCCGAACGGCAGACAGAAGAAATCCCCGCGCAGCGTCCGCAGCACCCGCGGCAGATCCGGCCCGACCTCCCGCGGCACCCACGGCGCCACGGCGAACGGCCGGACGACGCCGCGCCGCGTCCGGAACCGCACCGGACCGAGGTGCCCGCCATCCCGTGTGAGCCACGCCTCGACGACATCATTGGCGAGGCGCCAGGAAGGGGCGCCGTGGACGGTGCGAACGGGGGAATGACGGCCGGAGGAGCTGGGGCGACTGGTTTCCGGGCGTTTCATGAAGCCTCATCGGCGGTAATGCGAGAAGGTCTTGCTCGGCTGCAGATCGACGTTGAGCGGGCGCTGGGGACGGATCCCGAGCTTCTGCAGCACGGC
>JBAIXJ010000710.1:0-2187 GCA_037916645.1 Opitutales bacterium
TGCGGCTGGCCGATCTGGGGGCGCGACCTATGCATGCGGACGAAGCCAACCAGGCCGTGCGGCTGGCGCAGTTGCTCGAAACCGGGCGCTACGCTTTTGCTGCGGGCGACCACGGGCCGACGCTCTACTTCTTCGGGATGCTGCCCGCCTGGCTGCGCGGGCAGACGACGCTGGCGGCTTTGACCGAAACGACGGTGCGGCTCACGCCCGCGCTCTTCGGCGGCGTGGCCGTCCTGCTTCTCTTCCTCCTGGCGCGGCCGTTGGGCAATGGAGCTGCCCTCGGTGCGACGGCCCTCTTCGCGCTCGCCCCGCCGGCGGTCTACTACAGTCGCTACTTTATCCAGGAAACCCTGCTCGTGACCTTCACGCTGGCGGCGTGGGTCTGTGCGTACCGCTGGTGGCAGACAGGTGGCCGCCGGTGGGCCGCCGGCGCGGGAGCGTGCGTTGGCTTGATGGCGTCAACCAAGGCTACGGCCCCGATTCTCGTGGTGGCGGCGCTGGGCTCCGTCCTGCTCGGCGGGCGCTGGCGCCGGCTCGCGGAGTTGGGTCGTGACGCCAAGGCGCTGGCCGCGGCGGGCGGCGCGGCCGTTGCGGTTTGGCTGATGTTCTATTCCTCGTTCGGGGCAAATCTGCCGGGGTGGCGGGAGGGTCTCGCCACCTACGGGGCGATGCTGCACCGGGCGATGGGCGGCGGGACGGGCCACGAGAAGCCGTGGTGGTACTATGGCAGCCTGTTCGTCTTTGAGCGGCACGGCGGCCTGGTGTGGGATCAGACGGCGTTTCTGCTGCTCGCCGTGGCTGGCGCCGTGGTGGCGTGGCGCCGGGGCGGCCTGGCCCGGTTTGCGGCGGGGTATGTCGGGGTGACCGCGGTCGTGTGGTCGCTGACGCCGTACAAGACGCCCTGGCTGGTGCTCAATCTGGTGCCGGGCTTGTGTCTGCTCGCCGGCGTGGCGCTGGCGCGCTGCCGGGCGGCCGTGGCGGTGCCGCTCACGCTCGCCGTCGTGGCGTGGCAGGGGTGGCAGACCCGGCAGGCGGGGTTCCTGCGGCCGGCGGATCCGCGCAATCCGTACGCCTACGTCCACACCGCGCCGGACATGCTGACGGTGCCGGCGCTCGCCGCGGCCGCGCCGCCGGGTCCGGTCAAGGTCATCAGTGAGGAATACTGGCCGCTGCCGTGGTACCTGCGGGCGCGAAGCGAGGTGGGTTACTGGACGCGGCCGCCCGCGGACTGCGATGGGGCGCTCGTGATGGCCAGCGCCGGCCAGGCGGATGCGGTGCGCGCGCGGCTCCGCGGCTCCTATCGGGAAGATTTCCTCGGTTTGCGCCCCGGGTTTGTCCTCGTCGTGTTCACGCCGGCCGGCCGTTGAGCCGCCTCGTCAGTCTTCCGGCACGGAACCGTGGAGGCCGTAGCGGCCATCGGGCAGGGTCAAAATCGCTCCGCAGTCGGGATGTCGGTTGCAGAACTCGGCCACCTCGACGTCGTTCATCACGAAAAAGGCGGTGGAGAGCGCGTCGGCGTCCGCCGCCGATCCGGCAAAAGACCACACGCGCCGGGTGCGTTCGGCGATGGTGCCGCGCCGCGGATCGACGATGTGCTCACCCTGGACCGCCAGTCCGGATCCGCTGACGGCGCAGGCGCGGAGGGTACGGATCCGGTCCCCCGCCCGCACGGGCCAGCCGGCCTCGGCCGCCGGCGGATCGAGCGCGAGCGCGGTGCTGCCCCCGCCTTGAAGGCAGGCGGCGGTGACGTCCCACTCGCGCAGGACCGCGGCCATCCGGTCGAGCGCGTAGCCCTTACCCACGGCGCCGAGGTCGAGGTGGAGCCGCGGCACGAGCGAAGTCAGGCGGTGGGCGGGCGGGTCGAGCGCGAACACCGGCGCATCGGGCGGGGCGCCGTCCGGCCGCTGCGATCGATAGGCGGGATCGAAGGCGCGCTGCGTCAGCGCGGAGATCCGGGCGGCGGCGAGCAGGCAGCGCATCGCGTCCTCGCCGATCACGGTGCTTTCGCCTGCGGCAATCCGGTTGGCCCGGCTGATGTCGCTCCCTTCGCTGAACCGGCTGAGCTCGGCCTCCAGCCGATCCAGCTCCCGAAACGCGGCGGCCGCCGTCTGGCGAAGATAGTCGGCGGGCCGGCCGGCGGCCAGCACCTGGAAGGTGGTGGCCATGGCCTCGTGACTGAATGTGACG
>JBAIXJ010000711.1:0-2717 GCA_037916645.1 Opitutales bacterium
CGGCAGCTCGAGGAAGGCGCGGTCGCGGATCCACGCCGTGTCGAGGTTGATGAGGTCGAGGAAGAACCGGTCGTAGCGGTACTGCCCGGGCGCATGCGGCACCTCGGGGTCCGTCTGTCCGTCGAGCAGCTTCTTCCAGCGCACCTCCTCGCCGTTGAACGCGTGCGTCGCGTGCTGACGGGCCACCGGCGGCGGCTCGCGGGTGAGGCCGAGGGCGCACGGCAGGCACGCCCAGGCCGTGCGCCGGGCGACCGGGCCGTCACGGAATCGCGCCGGCCGGGCCGCTTCCCGCGCCCAGGCCCGGGCGGCTTCCGCGATGATGGGGCCGCGCCAACGCTGGTAGAGGCGGCGGCTGTTGCGCTCGTCGCGCAACGACGCGGCGCCGCGCGACCCGCGGACGTGGTGGCGCACGGCGCTGTCGAGGCAGATCACGACCAGCCGGCCGCGCGCCCGCAGGCGGAGCGCGAGATCGACGTCCACCCCACCGTTCTCAAACGCTTCGTCGAAACCGCCGGCGTCAAGAAACTCGGCGCGGCGCACGAGGCAGCAGGCGGCGGTGACCGCGAAAGCCTCGCGCGTCCCGCGGGCCGGCCGCGGCGGCCGGCGCAGGTGGCCGACCTTGGCGGCCGCGTCGACGCCGATGCCCGCGTGGTCGAGCGTGCCGTCGGCCGCGGAGAACTGGACGTTGCCGACGAGGGCGACGTCGCGGCGGCGCAGGCCCGCCAGCATCGGCGGCAGCCAGCCGGCGGCGAGCACCAGGTCGTTGTTGAGCAGGGCGAGAATCTCGCCGCGGGCCTCACGGGCGCCCCGGTTGTTCGCGGCCGCGAAGCCGAGGTTGCGCTCCTGGTGCAGCGCGCGGAAGGGCGGCGCCAGCGTGTCCAGCCACCCGCGGGTGCCGTCGGTCGAGCCGTCGTCCACGAGCAGGCATTCCCACTCGAGCCCGGCGGGCAGCGACGCGGGCAGCGCGGCGACGAACGCCCGGGTGAACTCGAGGCGGTTGAAGACGGGGGTGATGATCGAGAGCAGCATCGAACGGAGGGCGCGCGTGACGGACCGCCCGTCACCGGACGCGACCCGGCCCCGGCGCCTCATCCGGCGAGCAGGGTCTCGAGGTAGCGGGCATATTCAGTCTTGCCGAGGAAACGGATGCGGGCGCGGAGCGTGTCGGCGGAGATCCAGTCCTGGCGGAAGGCGATCTCCTCGAGGCAGGCGATCTTCAGCCCCTGCCGGCTCTCGATGGCGTGGACGAAAGCGCCGGCGTCGATCAGCGCCTCGTGCGTGCCGGTGTCGAGCCAGGCCGTGCCGCGGCCGATCAGCTCGACGTGCAGCTGGCCGCGCTCGAGGTAGAGGCGGTTGAGGTCGGTGATCTCGAGCTCCCCGCGCGCGGACGGTTTCAACGACCGGGCGAGGGTCACGACCTGCTCGTCGTAGAAGTACAGGCCGGGCACGGCATAGTTGGATTTCGGCTGCGCCGGTTTCTCCTCGATCGAGAGTACCCGCCCGTCGGGCGCGAACTCGACCACGCCGTAGGCGCGGGGGTTCGCCACGTGGTAGCCGAAGATGGTGGCCCCGGCGGCGCGGGTGCCGGCCGCCAGCACGGATTTGGCGAAGTCGTGCCCGTAGAACAGATTGTCGCCGAGCACGAGGGCCGACGGATGTCCGCCGACGAAATCCGCGCCGATGTGGAAGGCCTGCGCCAACCCCTCGGGCCGCGGCTGCGCGGCGTAGGTGACCCGCAGGCCGAACGCGGAGCCGTCGCCCAGCAGGCGCTCGAACAGCGGCAGGTCCTGCGGGGTGGAGATGAGCAGGATGTCGCGGATGCCGGCCAGCATGAGGACCGACAGCGGATAGTAGACCATCGGCTTGTCGTAGATCGGCATGAGCTGCTTCGAGACCGCGATGGTCAGCGGGAAGAGCCGGGTGCCGGACCCGCCGGCGAGGATGATGCCTTTGCGATTCATGAACGGGACGGGGACGATCTTCAATCAGCGACGGATGCGTCGCAGCCAGCCATACTGATGAAACGAGAACAGGTTACGGCGCCAGAGAGTGTCGTCACGGACAAAGTCACGATGGGTGGCCAGAAACGCCTCCACGGCCTCAAACGGGCCGGGGCCGAATCCGCGGGCCACGGGATGCCCATTGATGTTGGTGTCCTCCACCACCAGATAGCAGCCGGTCTCGACCAGCTCGCAAAACGCGGTCAGCTCAGCGGTGACGTGCGCCTGGGTATGCAGGGAATCCAGGACCACCATGCCGCGGGATGCCGGGAGCAACGCGCGCACTTTTGCGGCCACCTCGGGGGCGGACGAATCGCCCTCGACCAGCCGCACCCGCGGATGTCGAATCGCGCGGGCGGTGGCGCGCAGTTCGATGTCCACGCCGATCACGAGCGCGTCGGCGGGAGCGCCAACCAGGTCCAGCAGACTGGCGAAATAGAGGATGGAGCCGCCATCCGCGACGCCGGTCTGGACGACGAAGCGCGGCTTGGTTGCGTAGATGACCTCCTGATAGAGCTGGAGATCAAACGGGCATTGCTGGATCGGGTGACCCAGGAAGAGATTGCGCTGCCACGTCTGGTCGGAGCGATACCAGATGAAATGGAACACATCCACCGCCCGGCGATGGAGCCAGCTGTCGGGGCGCAAGAGCTGCCGCTTGAGCGGCTTGAACATGGGCGAAGTCCCAACCCTCTAGTTCGCGGTGCCCAGCCGCTC
>JBAIXJ010000712.1:0-3333 GCA_037916645.1 Opitutales bacterium
GCACGAAATCGAGCTCCAGCACCTGGTCGCTGGTCCAGAACGGGACCTCCGCCAGGCCGGGCACGGGCGGCACCGCGACGCGTGAACCCGTCGCGATGAGGATGCGCCGGCCCCGCAGCCGGGTGCCGTCGGTCAGTTCCACGGTGTGCGGATCGACAAACCGGGCGCGACCGCGGCGCAGGGCGAACTTCCCCGCGGTGAGCTGCTTCACGCGGTAGGCGGCGAAATCGCCGATGAGGCGCTGCTTTCGTGCGTGGATCGCCGGCATGTCGGCGCGGGCGCGGGGGATCCGCAGCCCGAAAGTCCGCCCCATTTTCGCGTGATGGAGCACGTCCGCGACATAGAGGAGCGTCTTGGACGGCATGCACCCCCGCAGGATGCAGAGGCCGCCGAGCTGCCTGGCACCGTCGACAACCGCCACCCGGCGTCCGAGGGCGGCCGCCACGCGGGCGGCGTTGAACCCGGCGGAGCCTCCGCCGATGACGAGGAAGTCGTAGGAGTGTGGCATCCGGTCTCGGGTCCTGGGTTTTGAGTCTCGGGTTGGGCGGATCATCGGTGTCGGCGGGCGGAAGATGGAGTCGTATTCTTGCCTTGGCTGGAAACTCAAGACTCAAAACTCAAAACCCAAGACCCAATGCCCGCCCGGCGAAGCGTTACCGGCCCTTGCCGAATAGCATGATGTGGACGGTCTTCAGGACGATCGAGGCGTCCAGCACGAAGGAGAAGTACCGCACGTAGTAGAGGTCGTATTCGAGCTTGCGCAGGGTGTCCTCCAGGCTGCCGCCGTAGGGGTAGTTCACCTGCGCCCAGCCCGTGATGCCGGGCTTCATCAGGTGCCGGAAGTGATAGCACGGGATGTCGCGCTCGTACCGGTCCACCAGTTTGCTCCACTCCGCCCGCGGGCCGATGAGGCTCATGTGGCCCCGCAGGACGTTCCACAACTGCGGGAACTCGTCGAGGCGCGCGGCGCGCAGCCAGCGGCCGACCCGCGTGATCCGGGCATCCTGGGGGTGGGTGTAGGGATCGCCCTTCTCGGCGTCGGGCCGCATCGTGCGGAACTTGCAGATCTGAAACGGCACCCGGTTCTTCCCGATCCGCGTCTGGCGGTAGAAGACCGGCCCGCGGTCCTCCAGCCACACGGCCGCCGCGCACAGGAGCAGCAGCGGGGAGGCGAGCGTCAGACCGAGCAGCGCGCACACGACGTCGCTGAGGCGCTTGAGCCGGGCGAACACCGGCTCGCGGGCGATCTGGAACCCCTCCTGGAACAGCCAGATCTGGTTCAGCTGCTCGAGCGGAATCTTGCGCCAGTACACCTCGTGAAACAGGGCCAGCGTGTAGGTCGGCGTGCCCCGGAAATGCAGGTCCGTGAGCCGCTCGGACACCGCGGACGGCAGGTCGCGGCTCGACTCGTGCAGCACGACCGCCTCAAGGCGGGGCGCGACCTGATCCAGCAACGGCGGGAGTTCCGCGAGCGTGCGCATCTCCAGGTCGATGAGCGGCGTGATGCTCTCGTGGCTCGCGGCATCGATCGCGATGAAGATCACCTCGTGGGCGAGGCCGTTCTCCCGGCAGGTCGCCTTGAAGTTGATGCAACTGGCCTGGTTCCCCAGAAACAGAATGGGCCGGTGCTCGCGCCGGCTCAGGATCCGGAGGGTCAGCCAGCGCCGGTAGGCCAGCGTGACCGGCATCAGCGCGATGTAGCTCAGGGCGATCACGGCCCGCGAGGCATGCAGCGCATACGGCCCCTTGATCAACCCAAACGTCACCAGCAGCATCGCCAGCATGGCCACCGTCAGCGCGATCACGTGCTGGCTCGTGTAGGCCACGCTGATCATGTCGGTGCGCGGGGAGTAGCCGTCGATCAGATAGATCGCGAGGCACAGCACGCCGGCGGGCACGAGCAGCGTCGGCAGGTCGTAGGTGCCGACCGCCGCGAGGCCCCGCGCCCACCCGACGGCGTGGAAGACGAGCACGACGCAGCCGAAATCGAGCAGGACGAGCACCAGGGAGGCAAGGCGGCGGCCGGTCATGGGGGCGACGCGATCATGTCAGGGCCGCCTTCCCCGCGGCAAGAGGGAGTTGCCCGCGGCCGGGGTGCCCGCCAGCAGTCCGTCCCACGCGGCGACGGCGGCCGCGAGCCCGCCGCCGGCGCGGGACCATCGGAGGGCCGCCTCCTGCATGCCGGCGCGGCGCGGGCCGTCGGCGCGCAGCGCCCGCACCGTCGCGGCCAGGGCCGCCGGATCGCCCGGAGGAACCGCCACGCCCCATCCGTGGGCCTCGATGGTCCGTGCGAGCGAGCACGCCGGCGGGCCGACGAAGATCGCGGCCCGACCGACCGCGGCGATGCCATAGATCTTGCTCGGGAAGACGAAGCCTTCGCAGCCTGGACGCAGGGTCACCAGGTGGAGATCGGCGGCCGAGAGGCTTTCCGCGAGTCGCGCCCGCGGCTGCGGCGGCAGGAACCGGACGTTCGACAGATGCTGTTTTTTCGCCAGCTGCTCGAGGGCCGGACGCTGCGGACCGTCGCCCACCAGCAGGAAGACGACGTCGCCCTCATCCCGCAACCGGGCGGCGGCGCCGAGCACGGGCTCGAGCGCATGGACCCGCCCGAGGTTTCCGGAATAGGCCACGACGAACCTGTCGGCCAGGCCCCATTGCCGGCGCAGCCCGTTCTGCTCGGAGGGCACGGGCGTGAGCGCGCCGCCGGGCGCCCAGTTGGGAACGACCCGGATGCGCTCCGATCCGACGCCGTGCGCGGCAACCAGTGCGGCCATGTCGGAGCTGACGGTGACGCAGGCTTCCGCGCGGCGCCAGGCGGCGTCCCGGCGGCGCACCCACGGCCGCGCGAGGAACGGAGGCAGGCGACCGCCGGCGAGCGCCAGGCTGATTTCGGGATGGATGTCTTGCACCCAATGCACGAGGCGGCTGCCGGTCCGGCGGGTTGCGGCCGCGGCCAGCGGGGCCAGCGTGGGCGGATCGGTCATGGCGACGAGCCAGGCCGCCCGGGGCAGCTCACGGCGCAGGGCGCGCCGGAGCGCCGAAGAGAAGGTGAAGTAGTCGAACGCCTTCCCGAGGATCGATCGGGCGCCCCACCGGGTCGCCGCCACACGGATGATGTCCACCCCCGCACGGGTTTCCCGCGCCGGAAGAGGCGCCGCACGCGACCGGCTGGCGATGACCGTGACGCCCCAGCCGCGCGCGGCCAGGCCCTCCGCCAGATCGGTGAGGAGCTGCGCAGTCGCCGGCTCGTCCGGCCAGTAGTAGCGGTTGGCGAAGACGAGACGGGCCGAGGATGCCGCCGGTGCGGGCATGCGGTGGATCAGGGCTTGGGCT
>JBAIXJ010000713.1:0-5119 GCA_037916645.1 Opitutales bacterium
GGTGGGAATCGGACCGAGGCCGCTGAGCTGGACGGCCGGATAGCCGATCGCGCGAATCTTGCGGGCCGTCGCCGCCAGATCCGCGGCGGTGCGGCAGAAATCGCGCACGGTGTAGAGTTGCGCTGCCACTTGGTTGATTTTCATGAAAGCGAGTCGCGAAGGGGGTGGACGGGAAGTCCGCATGAGTCTAGCGCGGAAGCGATTTGGTGAAGTCGTCAGGGGTGACCGGCACCGCCGCGGTGGTTTTGACTTTCGAACTCTCGATCCGCCGGCGCAGCTGGCTTTCGTAGAGCGCCGCGTCGAGCGGCAGGTCGATCGTGCGGCGGAGCCACGTCGATAGCAGCATGGCGTTCGCCAGTTCGACCGAGCGGAGGCCTTCGGCGCCGGGCGCGATGAGCGGCTGGCCGGAGCGAATGGCATCGGCGAAGTTCTGCAGTATCTCCTGGTGCTGCCCGCCGTGGCCGAGGCCGGCCAGAGTGGAAACCGCGACTTCGGGCTTGGCGAACGCTTCGCGCGACGTGCGGGAGAACTCGGACATCGGCAGGGCGTTGCGGTGGCAGACCAGGCGGTCGTCCTCGAGCACGATCCGCCCTCCCTCGGCGGTGATTTCGAGTCGATTGGTGCCCGGCGCCTCGCCGGTCGAGGCGACGAAGACGCCCGTGGCGCCGTGGGCGAATTCCAGATACGCCGTCACGTCATCCTCGACCTCGATGGCGTGGTACCGGCCGAACCGGCAATGGGCGCGGACGCGCTGCGGCTGGCCGCAGATCCACTGGAGCAGGTCGAGGTTGTGCGGGCATTGGTTCAGCAGGAGGCCGCCGCCTTCGCCGGCCCAGGTGGCGCGCCATCCGCCCGAGGCATAGTAAGCCTCGGTCCGGAACCAGTCGGTGATGATCCAGTTGACGCGGCGGATCTCGCCCAGCTCGCCACTTTGGAGCAGCTCGCGGATCTTCCGATAGGCGGGATCGGTGCGCTGGTTGAACATCGCGGCAAAAACCTGGCGCGGGTCCTGGTGGGCGGCGAGGAGGCGTTCGCCTTCCGCCTTGTGCACCGCGATGGGCTTTTCCATCAAGACGTGCAGCCCGGCCCGGAGGGCGGCGATGCCGAGGGCGACGTGGAACGGGTGGGGCGTCGCGATGAGGATCGCATCAACGGCCCGGCTGGCGATGAGGGCTTCCGGCGTTGCGTAGCCCGTGGTCGAGGCGAATTTCGCCAGGCGGGCGGCGTCGCGGTCGCAGACGGCGGTCAGCTCCAGCCCCGGAACTTTTCCGGCGAGGACGGTCGCCGCGTGCACCGCCCCCATGTTGCCGAGGCCGACGATTCCGAGGCGAATTGGATTCATGGCGGGTTCGTCATTAGGCCAGCCTCATTTGAGCTCGGCGCGGTATTCCGCGACGTAGGATGGGATGTCCGGCCTCAGCGTGATCGGCGTGACCCAGACGGTGCCGGCAAGCTGCTGGCCGGTCGCCTCGACGGCGGCGGCGATGTCGGCCACGTGCGCCAGACCCTTTTCGGTCGGCCCCCGGAAATAGAACCGGACGTAACGGCCGGCGGGCACCGCCGTGGACGCGGGATCGGCCGCCTGATTCCGCTGGAGCGTCCTTGGCGTCGGCAGCCAGAGCGTGGCCCGTTTCGCCGCGAGCTCGTGCTTTTGGACGAAGGGCGCGTCGACGAGCTCACCGCGATCGTGGGCGTGTTTGAAGAGCGCCAGCGCCGCCTGTAAATAGGCATCGCGATCCGCGAGCACCACCGGCTCGGACTGCCAGTAGCGTTGCTCCGGCAAGGCGATCATCTCCCACGGGGAATAGCCCGCAGCGGTCAAGCCCAGCTGGTCCAGCGGATCGGCCGGCGCCGGATCGTGGCTCCGCGACTGACGCAGATACCAGTCCACCACCTGGCCCTCGTCGAGATCGCCGGGCATGTTGTGCTGGCCCCCGGCGAGAACGGAGTACCGGACGCTCGCGCCGCAATCCTGCAACGCGGCCACCATCTGGTCGGAGCAACCCCGGGGCACGATGTTGTCATCGGCTCCATGGATGACCCAGGCCGGCACGTGCTTCAGGCGCACGGCGCGGAACGGCTCGCCGGCGCCGGCGCGCGGCGAGATGGCCGCAAAGCGATCCGGGTTCGCCAGGGCCCATTCCCACGTCGCCATGGCCCCCAGGCTGTGTCCCTCGACGTAGACGCGATCGGGGTCGATCGGCAGCGTCGCGAGGAGCCGGTCCAGAAACGCGTTCAAGAAGTCGAGCCGCCAGGGACCGCCTTCGTCAATCGGCGTCACCTCGAAGCAGCGGGCCGCCGAGGCGGCCTTGCGGGCCTGGCGGACGAAGGAGATCTTGTGCCCGAGCCACCCGCTGCCGTGGAGGCTGATGATCAGTGGGAACCGGCGGCCCGATCCGGCGAAGCCTGCCGGGAGGATGATCCAATAGTTGGCGCGGAGCGTTTCGTTGCCGGCCGTTTTCGTTTCGAAGGCCATCGGCAGCAGCGCCGTGGGATTGTCCGCGAAGAAATTGCGGCCGTGCTCGAGCGCGTCCGCCAGTTCGGAAGCATATTGTTCCGGCGGGACCATCCAGTCGTCGACCGAGTGCTGTGGATTGCCGCCCCACTGTTCGTACCAGGGCAGACCCGCCTGGTACAGCGGCGCGTAGGCCGCGCCAAAGGCGCCGGCGCTCGGGGCGAGGGCGGCCAGCCGGGCGACGAGCTGTTGATGCTGCGCGGCCCAATCGGCGGCGGCGGGAGGGGCCGCCATGGCGATCGGGCGGAGCAGGAGGGCCGCCATCAGGATTTGTCCAGGGAATCGAAAGTGCATTTGTTGAGGGCTCGGGCGAAAAGCGCCATGGGGGCGATGGGGGTGGCCGCCGGGCAACGAGGCGGACCTTTCCCGGACGACCCAACGCGCCGAAGCCGGGACCAAGCTCCCGGCGGTGACACGGGGCGCCAATGATAGGCGCAGCCGCCCGGGCGGCGTGAGGATTTTCCCGGCACGAATCAGCACATTGTCGACAACGCCGACCCGCCTCGGTGCTTCGGTCAGGGCCGGTTGCGGAGGCGGGCGCCGATCGGGTCGGCGTCGTCCGGGTGAATTAACCGTTGGGCTTGCCGGAGTCGTAGCGCGCCTTCGCCGGAAGCGTGTGGATCTTGACCGGCCCGAGCGGGTCGACCCAGGGGAACGGGAGGTCGCCGAAGAAGGCGGGCTTGGCGGTGAGATAGAGCGAATCCGGCAGCGTGCCGGCGAATCCGGGCGTCTGGTGCCAGTGGACGGATGACGTCACGTAATCGTAGTTGCCGTCGCGAATCATGGTGGCCCCGACCGCAGGGTCCTGGACTCTCGGGTCCTGGTTCCAGTACCCGATCCGCCAGACGGTGTAGGGGGTGTCGGGCCACGGCGGCGCGCCCTCGTACACCCAGCCGTTCGGGGGCGTCGGCTGCATGCCCGCAAAACCGAGCACATTGCCGACGAAGTTATACCAGAGATGACCCCGCATCGCAGCCGCGATACGGCGGCTCCGCTCGTCAACGAGGAAACGCGGCGTGTTCCGGCGCAGACCGGAGGAGTGGTTGCGGAAGAAGGTGATATCGATGGCGTTTCCCTCGGTGAAATCTCCGTCCAGATTGAAGCAGTAGTTGCCCTCGAAGAGCTCAAAATGCGGCGTGGGGTAATGCGAGGCCTGGAGTCCCGTTTCGATCCAGGTGGGCTCGGAATTCATCGCGCCGTCGTCCATGTAGTTGTACGCGATCACATTTCCTCCGCCGCTCGCCCGGCAGTTGATCACCTTGTTGAACCGGATCGAGATGTCGTTCTCGATCAGGTTGTCCGAGGAGCCGAACGTGACATCGAAGCCGTATCCGGCGCCGCCGTTGTTGTAGTAGTAGGAGTCGTGCAGGTAGCTGTCGCGCACCGTGCACCGGTAGGCCTGGCGAAGCGAGATGCACGAGCCGAATGACTCATCGCTTTCGACGTGCCTGACCCAGCAGCAGGCCGCGAGATCAAGCTGGATATTGCCGTTGCGGCCGCCCGTGACGCGCAGCTCCTCGAGGCCCGCGGACCAGACCGGCTCGGTGTCAAACCGGCTGAGTTGCGCCGCCTGGCTGGTTCGGAAATCGATGTGCAGCGGGGTGCGGAAGGTGAGGACGTTGCCGTCGATCGCCGCGATTTCCAGGATCTGCGCGATGGGGCGGTTGTCCCGGCTGTACCAGTTGCGGTTGACGCCCGGCGGGTGCTTGCCCTCGTTCCATTGCGACCGCAGATTGTCGGTCGTCTCGTCGATATAGACCAGCTGGCCGGCGGCGAAGCCCGCGGCGTTGGCAACCTGCACCGAGGAGGCGCCCTTGGCGCCGGTGGCGGCGAGATTCGTCGTGAGCCCGGACGGCGGAGGATTGGTCGTTTCATTGTCCATCCCGCCGTACTTGGTGACGTTTGCCTTGCCATCACCCGGGTGGGGCCAAAGCGTGGTCCCGATCACGATCAGCGGATGATTGTTGCCCGTGGCGACGAGGCGCGTGAGGTCGGGTCCGGCCCCGCGCAATACCACGCGGCTCGGCAGGTAGAGTTCCCCGGAGATCGCGAACGTGCCGGCCGAGAGGGTGACGACGCGGCCGGTGCCGTCGCGCGCCGCGGAGCCCGCGGCGTTGAGCGCATCCTGGATGGCGCGTCGGGCGTCGGCCGTGCCGTTGCCATAGGCGGCGGCCTCGAGCGTCCGTGCAACGACCGTGTAGTGCGGGATGCCGCCCGGAACGCCGGGATTCCATTTCGTGACGCGCGACGCCGGGAGCTCATAAACCGGCGGGGGCGACGGAGCGCCCGCATCCTGTTGATCGACCACAACGTCCACCGAGTCGGAGACGGCCGGGTCGGCCGCGCTGCGCGCCACGAGGTGGTAGGTGCCGGGTGCCGAGGCTGCCCGGTAGAGTCCGGTGGACCCAATGGTGCCGCCGCCAGGCTCCTGCACCGTCCAGATCACGGCGGGGTTGGCCGACCCGACGACGGTGGCGGCAAACGGCTCGGTCGCCCCGGGCGCGAGGCGGACCTGGTGCGGCACAATGTTGATCTGGATCGCTTGCGCCCGACCCACGGGCGCGGATCCCAGCAGGCACGCGATCATCGCGGCCGCCGGCAAAA
>JBAIXJ010000714.1:0-3365 GCA_037916645.1 Opitutales bacterium
GCAGGCCGAGCTGCGCCAGGTGCACAGGATCCGAACCGCGAGCTGACGCTGCGCCGCCTCGACGACGGCAAGCCGGCGCAGGTTCTGGTCAACGCCATGGCCGCCGAGGACGGCGTCACCCTGGTGATGCTGGACGTGACCGAGGAGCGCCGGGTGTCGGCCGAGCGCGAGCGGCTCGAGGTCCAGCTCCTCCACGCGCAGAAGCTCGAAGCGGTCGGGCGCCTGGCCGGGGGCGTGGCGCACGACTTCAACAACCTGCTCACCGTCATCCTCAGCAGCCTCACGCTGCTGCGCGCCGACGGGGTCGGCGGCGAACTGCACCGGACGATGCTCGACGACTGCCTGCAGGCGGCGCATCGCGCGGCCAACCTCACCGGACAGCTGCTGACCTTCAGCCGGCGCCAGCGGTTCGCGCCGGCGGATCTCGACCTCAACGAGGTGGTCGCCAACACCACCAAGATGCTTCAGCGGTTGATCGGGGAGCACATCACGCTCGAGACGCGGTTCGCACCGCGCGGGGCGCACGTGGAAGCCGACCGCGGGATGATCGAGCAGGCGCTGATGAACCTGGCGGTGAATTCGCGCGACGCGATGCCCAAGGGCGGGCGCCTCCGGCTGGAAACGGCGCTGGTCGACATCACCACGGCCGAGGCCGAGGCGCGCCCGCGGGCCCGCTTTGGCGCCTTCGTGCGGGTGACCGTGAGCGACACCGGCTGCGGCATCGCCCCGGACGACCTGCCGCACATCTTCGAGCCTTTCTTCACCACCAAGGGCGTGGGCAAGGGCACCGGCCTCGGCCTCGCCACCGTCTTCGGGATCATCGACCAGCACGGCGGATGGATCGAGGTGGAAAGCCACGTCGGGGTTGGCACCACCATGCACCTTTTCCTCCCGCGCCTCCGCCGGGAAGCCAGCCCCCCTCCCCCTCTGCTCCCGGAGCGGCGGCCGCGCGGCGGCCGCGAGACAATCCTGCTCGTCGAGGACGAGCGCGAGGTGCGCGCCGTGATGAAGGTCATGCTCGAGCGTCAGGGTTACTGCGTCCACGTGGCGGCGTCGGCCGACGAGGCGCTGCGGGTGTGGCCGACGCACCGCGAGGCCATCGATCTGCTCGTGACCGACGTGGTGATGCCCGGCGGGGTCAGCGGCCGCGATCTTACGGCGGCGTTGCGCGCGCAGAAGCCGGGCCTCAAGGTCATCCTCTGCAGCGGCTACACCGACGAGGCCCTCGGTCCCGATTCGCTCCTGCGCGACCACGCCAGCTTCCTGGCCAAGCCCTTCGACATGCAGGTGTTCCTCGGGCGCGTCCGCGAGTGCCTGGACGACTCGTGAGCCCGGCCCGGCGCCGTCGGTCCACGCGGCTTCACCGCGCTTGAGGGCTCAACCGGCGGGGCGACAGGACTCGAGGACCCGCCTCCACATCTCCGCCTCCGCCAGGCCGCCATGCCGGGCCAGGTGCGCGCGGATCACCGCTTCCTCCGGCTCCCGGTGGTGACTCCGCGGATCGCCCGCCAGATTCGGCCGCACGCGCCGGCAGATCGCCCCGCACGCCCACGCCCGCCAGCGCCGTTGTTCGCGCCGCGGCTCGTTCATGCGCACCGCCAGGTGCTGGTAATGCACCCGCGGATTGCCGAGAAAAACGCCCGGCGGCGTGTGGGTGAGGTACCAGGCGAGCGCGGCGTAGGGCAGCGGCCACGCGTCGGCCGGCGCCCCGCCGCAGCCGGCCGCCAGATCGGCGCCGAACGCCCGGTCCAGGCACAGCACGGCCCGGGCGGCGTGGCCGCGTTGCCAGAGGTAGTGGCTGTACTCCAGCAGCGTCCGGTAGAACGCGGGCCCACGGTCGGCGCCGTGGGCGCGCACGTCGCGCCAGTCCATGCGCGGCCGGGGGGGCGGAAGCTGCGGGCAGGGCGGGAAGGCGGGGACCACGGCGTGCCCCGTAAGCAATGCGGCCGCCGCGCGAGGTCAACGCCGCGATGCGTCTCCGGCATGCAGGATTGGCTTGGCGCTTCCGCGTTTTTTCGCGACAAGGGAAGACCTTGAACCCCGACCCCGCCGTCCCGGCTGCCGCCCCCGAGGTGATCCATGAAATCAAGGGCTGGAGACGCCTCGCGCTCGTGCCGCTCGGTCTGCTGGCCCGGCTCTGGGGCCGGACCCTGCGGTTCGAGCTGGATCCCGCGGACCGGCCGACGATCACCCGCGACGACGAGCCGATGGCCTTCGTGCTCTGGCACAACCGCCTGTTTCTCGCCGCCGAAATCTTCCGCCGGTACCGGCGCCGCCCGATCTACGCCCTCGTGAGCGCGAGCCGGGACGGCGCCTGGCTCGCGGCCTTCTTTTCCGTCATGGGGCTCCGCTGCGTGCGGGGCTCGAGCAGCCAGCTGGGCCGCGAGGCGGTGGTCGCGCTGATCGAAAAGCTGCGCGCCGGCGCCGACGTCGGCATCACGCCCGACGGGCCGCGCGGCCCGATGTACGATTTCAAGCGCGGGGCCTTCATCGTGACACGACGGGCCGGCACGCCGACGCTGCTGATCGGCGGCCGATTCGGCGCCGCCCGGCGCCTGAAGAGCTGGGACGGGTTCTATCTGCCCCTGCCCTTTTCGCGCGTGTACGTGACGTGCCGCCTCGTGCCGGCGGCGGAACTGCGGGCGCCGGAGATGACCGTGGAAAAACTCCGCGACCGGCTGCTGGCGATCAATCCGGACTGACGGCGCCCCCGGCGCCGCCCGTTGCCGGCGGGTCAGAAGGTCGGCGCGATGGCGACGCTCCCTCCGGGTTCGACTGTGAAGTCGTTCCCCAGGCTCCAGATCGTGTCGTTCAACACGAACTTGAAGACGATGGGCACGGTGGCGTCGCTGAGGGTGATGGTCCACTCATCGTCGGCCACGCAGTCCATCGCCAGGCCCCGGTCCCAATTGAGGCCCGGACCCTCGCCGCGGAGGTAGAGCGTGTTGCCGAAACCAACGTCGATGTTGGCGGTGATTTTCGTGCTGGTCGCGCTTGCCGCGGGCTTCTTGAGCGGAGCCTTGCGCGCCGGCTTCGGCGCGGCGGCCTTGGCGGGCTTGGCGCCCTTGGATGCAGTCTTTTTCATTGATTCAGGTTTGAATTTCTAACTCAGGTTGGCGGCGCTCCGGGCTTCGTTGCCGATGTCCGCAGTGCCGGAACCAGCAGCCATAGCAGATCGAGGACCAATATTACAGCCGGTAAATACCGCGCGGCCGCCATGCTGCATTCCATTTGAAAAAAGAGGTTTACTCACCTCCCGGCTTCGCCCTAAATGCGACCCTTTCCGGTCGGGGCAGTAGCTCAGTTGATAGAGCGCCTCGTTCGCAACGAGGAGGTCGCCGGTTTGAATCCGGTCTGCTCCACCA
>JBAIXJ010000715.1:0-1821 GCA_037916645.1 Opitutales bacterium
TGCCGGTGATCGTGGACGCGGGTCTGGGCGCACCGTCGCACGCGGCCGCGGCACTGGAGCTGGGAGCCGACGCGGTGTTGGTCAACACCGCGATCGCGACGGCGGCGGATCCCGTCGTGATGGCCGATGCGTTCCGGCGCGGCGTGGAGGCGGGCCGGCTGGCCTTTGAGGCGGGGCTTGCCGGCGCGGCAGCCGGTGCGGCGGCCGTGCCCACCTCGCCGCTCACGGCGTTCCTCGCGGACGCCGCGAATTGAAAAGGCACGCCACGGATTTCACAGATGGGCACGGAAACTCCCAGATTCTTCCGGTCCACGCATCCACACGAATGGGCACGAAGATCCCCGTCTGATCGTCGGGCCTCATTCGAGGAAACTGGTGTGCATTCGGGGGCGGAAATGGTCCGGACGTCATGACCTTCGTCGCACTCTGGCAAAAGCATGACTTCGCGCGGGTCGCGGCCGCGATCCGGGGCAAAACCACGGCGGCCGTCCGTCGCGCGCTCGGGCGCGCCGGGGTCGGGCTGGATCTGGACGACTTCGCGGCGTTGCTTTCACCGGCGGCCGCCCCGTTTCTGGAGGAGATGGCGCAGCTCAGCCACCGGCTGACGGTCGGGCGTTTCGGCCGCACGATGCAGCTCTATGCGCCGCTCTATCTGTCGAACGCCTGCGTGAACATCTGCGCGTATTGCGGCTTCAGCGCGCAAAACCGGATCGCCCGCAAGGTGCTCAACGACGCCGAAATCCGCGCGGAGGCAGCGGTGCTGCGGCGGCATGGCTTTGCGCACGTGCTGCTCGTGACCGGGGAAACCGGCCGGGTGGGGCGGGAGTATTTCGCCAACGCGCTGCGGATCCTGCGGCCGCAGTTCGCGAGCCTCTCCATCGAGGTGCAGCCGCTGGGGGAGTCCGACTACGCGGCGCTGGCGGCGGAGGGCGCGAGCGCGGTGCTCGTCTACCAGGAAACCTACGACGGGGCCACCTACGCGCGCCACCACCTTCACGGGCCGAAGGCCGATATCGTTCACCGGCTCGAAACGCCGGACCGGCTGGGACGTGCCGGCGTGAAGAAGATCGGGCTCGGCGCGTTGTACGGGCTGAGCGACTGGCGGGCCGATGCGTGGTTCGCCGGTCTGCATTTGCGCTACCTGGAGCAGCGCCACTGGCGGTCGCGATTCAGCATCTCGTTCCCGCGGCTGCGGCCGCACGAGGGCGGAGGTCTTCCGGTCGCGCCGTTCGGCGAGCGGGACCTGGTGCAGGCCGTGTGCGCCTTCCGGCTGCTGAGTCCGGAGGTTGAGCTCTCGCTCTCAACCCGGGAGCGCGCCGTGTTTCGCGACCGGGCGGTGCGGCTGGGTTTCACGGCGATGAGCGCGGGATCGCGCACCAATCCCGGCGGCTACTCCAGCGCGCCCGAGTCGCTGGAGCAGTTTGCGATCGACGACGGGCGTTCTCCAGCGGAGGTCGCCGCGATGCTCGGCGCCCAGGGCTACGAAGCCGTGTGGAAGGACTGGGACCCGACCTATGATGGGCCGGCGGTCAAATCGGCCTGAGCGCGGATTGCGCCGAGGCAAGGCCGTGAGTCGGCGGTGCGGGAAGGGTTGCCACCCGGTACCCGGGGCGAACGACGCGGACATCGGTCTGGCGTTGTGAGACGGGTCGTGTTTCGATGCGCGCATGAACCCGGCAGCGGTCCCGCCGATCAGCGGAGTCGTGGAAACGGCGCTGTATGTCGACGACTTGGTTCGGGCCGTCGCCTTCTATCGCGACGTTCTGGGGCTGCGGCCGATGGAGGGCGATCCGGAGCGCTTCCAGGCGTTCGACGCCGGAG
>JBAIXJ010000716.1:0-12959 GCA_037916645.1 Opitutales bacterium
TCTACATGCCGCGCATCAACCTCCAGTTTAGGCTCACCGATTCCAAGGGCGCCGTCGTCAGCTCCGGTGCGCGCGAGCTCGAGGACCAGGCGTATCAGTGGCGCAATGCCTGGCCGCAGGATGATTATCTGCGGTACGAAAAGGACATGCTGCGCGACTGGTTCAGCCAGGAGTTCCGCGGACTGAAACCGAGCTGATTTCGCGGATCGCGGTTCGTCGGGCGCCAGGCTGGAAATTCTTGGCCGGTGGCCGCCGAAAGGCTATCGTTCGCGGTCGTGACAGAATCGGCGGCGGCCGAACGCATCGACAAGTGGCTTTGGGCCGTGCGCGTCTTCAAGACGCGCAGCCTGGCGACGGATGCCTGCCGCGCCGGGAGCGTGACGGTGAACGATCAGCCGGCCAAACCGTCGCGTGACGTCCGCGCGGGCGAGGTGGTGGTCGTGCGGCTGGGCCTCGTCCGGCGCACCCTGCTGGTCCGGGCCGTGCCGCCGTCCCGCGTCGGCGCGAGGCTCGTCGCCACCTATTGCGACGACCGGACGCCGCCGGAGGAATTCGAGCGGGCGCGCGCGCAGCGGGTGCAGCAGTTCCTGGCGCGGGAGAAGGGCTCCGGGCGGCCGACCAAGCGCGACCGACGCCACCTCGACCGGCTGTTCGGTTTCTGATGCCGGCCGATGCGGGCGGAGTCACGGACCGCTTGCGAGCACCAGCGTCTGGCGGGTGCCGGCGAAGAATTCGTACCGGGTGGTGAGCAGGTGCGAGCGGATGCCGCCCTCGGCCAGCGCGCGGCGCAGCCGGCCGAGGTCCGCATAGGTCCGGCCGTCGCAGCCCACCACGGGATGCAGCCGCACCTCGCCGCGGCCGACGCGCACCAGTTCCCGGCAGGCGGCGAGATGGAACGCGAAGTCGAACAGGTGGGCGTAGGTGAAGAGCAGGTGGGCGCAGAGCACGAGGTCGAACTGCCGGTCGAGGAACGGCAGCGCAGGGAGGGATCCCGGGACATAGCGGCCCGTGGCGAATCCCCCGGGGAAGTCGGCCAGAAAGCACCGGGCTGCCCGCCGCCGGCTGGCCTCCGCCGCCTCAAGCGAGTGGAACGAGTGCAGGCGGAGGAGCTGCGGCTGGCGGCGGATCTGGGCGTGCATGTGTGCGTAATCGGCCAGCGCCCGTCGGGCGAGTTCACCGGGCTCCAGCCCGTAGTGCGGATCGACGGCGACGACGTCGTGACCGCGGCGCACGGCCTCGGCGGCGAACGACGACGGGCCGGCGGCGACGTCGAGGATGGCGCGGCCCGACAGCGTCGCGGCGTCGAGCGCGAAGAACCGGCGGTACTCGGCGAACGAGCGGCCGAAGAAGGAAACCGTGGGAAGTTCGAGGGCGCGGAGGGAGGGCATGGCGGCGGGGATCGAGGGTGGCGGGCAGCAAAAAGCCCGGTCGCATCGGACCGGGCTGGGCGAGAAGGGGAGCGGACCTGGTCGGTCGCGCGCGGGCGCTCAGCAGCGCCGCCATCGCCAGCCCGGCATGCGCCAGGATTTGCGCATGCGCGCGGCACCGGCCGGGGCGGTCGGGAGCGGCAGCGGGCGGAAGGCGGAAATCATGGCGCCGGTGATGGCGGCGCCGGCGGCGCGGGGCAAGCGCAATCTCGGGCGGGGAAAAGATGGCTTGGCTTCCCGCGGGCGCCGGGGTGACGTTCGCGGGATGACGAACGTCCACGCGCGTTTCGAATCCGAGCTGCAGGTCCGGCCGGATGACATTGACCTGTTCCAGCACGTGCACAGCAGCCGCTACCTGGACTACGTGCTCGCCGCCCGCTACGACCAGATGGCCCGGTGCTACGGCATGCCGTGGGAGTCGTTCACCGAGCGCGGCCTGGGCTGGTACATGGCGAGCGTGACCATGAACTACCGGCGGCCGCTCAAGCTGGGCGACCGCTTTGTCGTGCGCACGTGGATCGAGAAGATCGACGACGACGGCGCCCGTGTGGCCTACGAGATTGAGCGGAAGGAGACCGGCAAGCGCTGCGTCGACGGCCACGCCGAGTACAAGCTCGTCAACCTGGCCACGGCCCGCGCCGTGCCGATCCCGGACGACATCAAGGCGCGGTACAGCATCTGACCGCCGGCCCGCCTCCATGGCCACGATCGCCGAGGTCCGCCGCCATCTCGCCGCGCTGCAGCGCTGCCGGCGGTGCCCGCACATGCACCGCCCGGTGGTCGTCGGGCGGCCGGTGGCGAGCCGCATCCTGCTCGTGGGGCAGGCGCCGGGCGACAAGGAGCCCAAGCTGGGCCGGCCGTTCGCGTGGACCGCCGGCCGCACGCTGTTCTGGTGGTTCGAGGAGGCGCTGGGCTGGACGGAGGACCTGACGCGCGATCGCATCTACTTTGCCGCGGTGTGCCGCTGCTTCCCGGGCAAGAAACCGCAGGGCGGCGACCGGGTGCCCGACGAGCAGGAGATCGCGAACTGCGCCCGCTGGCTCGAACGCGAATTTGCGCTGCTGGAGCCGCGGCTGGTCCTGGCGGTCGGCAAACTGGCGATCACGCAATTCCTCGGCGTCCGCCCGCTGGCCGACGTGATCGGCCGCTCGTTCCCCATCCGCTACCGCGGGCACGAGACGGAGGTGGTGCCGCTGCCGCATCCGTCCGGGGCGTCGCCTTGGCACCGGATGGAGCCGGGGCGCACGCTCCTCCGGCAGGCGCTCGCGCTGGTGGCGGCGCACCCCGCCGTGCGCGGGGCCGACCGGAGTGGCCGCTGAAGGCCCTCCCGGCGCGCCGGCGGGGAAAGGAATGACTTGCGTTCGTCGCGGGAACCTATTTGGTACACGCCGCTTCCGAGATAGATTGTTAGGTTACGTGATTTGGTGGATTGTCAGGCGGGCTTGGGGCCCGGTGATGATTTGAAACCCGGTGTTCGGGAACAGTCCGTGAGCTACCGGTAGATCGCGGGGTCATTATCATGGGTTCCAAACTGTATGTGGGTAATCTGGCGTTCAGCACGACGGAGAGCGAATTGCGCGAGCTCTTCGCCCAGCACGGCAACGTGGCCGACGTGTTCATCGCCATGGACAAGTTCAGCGGTCGCTCCCGCGGCTTCGCGTTTGTCACGATGGGGTCGGATGCCGAGGCCAAAGCGGCCATCACCGGCGTCAACGGCAAGAACGTCGGCGGCCGCGACCTGACGGTCAACGAGGCCCGTCCGAAGGAAGAGGGCGGCGGCCGTTCGTTCGGCGGCGGCGGCGGTGGCGGGGGTGGCGGACGTCGCCCCTTTGACGGCAACCGCAACCGCCGGTATTGACCGGCGGCCGGCGAAACGCCGGGTCGGAATCGCGGGCGAAGCTCCCTGGCGGGCTTCGCCCTTTTTTTTATGGGGGCGCACCAAGGCGCCCCGGCGCGGCGGGCGGCGGATCGCGTTGCGGCCTTTACTTTCGCACCCCGGCGACAACACTGAACCCATGCGCGCCGTTGCCTGGTTCACCCTGATACTCGCCCTGTTTGGCGCCGGTCCGGTGTTCGCGCAGCGGGAGAAGCTGCCATGGGATGACCGGGTGCTCGTCGAGAAGACCTGGCCGAAGGCGATCAAGACTGCCACCGGCCTGCGCTATGTCATTCTCAAGGAGGGCACCGGCGAGGACACGCCGAAGCCGGGGGACCTGGTGACGGTGCTGTTTCAAGGCCGGCTGCTGGACGGGAAGATCTTCAACGAGGCCCTTGATCCGGCCCATCCGTTCACCGCCCGGGTCGGGCGGGACCAGCTCATCGCGGCGTGGGATGAGGCGCTCAAGCAGATGAAGCGCGGCGAAAAGCGGCTCATCATCGTGCCGTACGAGCTGGGGTATGGCACGCGCGGCGATCCGCCCCGCATTCCCCGCCGCGCCACGCTGGTTTTCGAAATCGAGCTCCTGAACTTCGCCCACGAGTCGCCCTAGCGGGGCGGCTCAGGGTTTCAGGCCG
Source organism: Opitutales bacterium (assembly GCA_037916645.1). Taxonomy (GTDB): domain Bacteria; phylum Verrucomicrobiota; class Verrucomicrobiia; order Opitutales; family Opitutaceae; genus Fen-1467. The sequence goes on from JBAIXJ010000716.1 coordinate 3,942, forward strand.
CCGTTCACGGTGCGCAGATAGGGATATTGCTTCGCGAACTCGGCGGCGGCGGCCGCCCGGGCATCCGCCTCGGGGAGGGCGGGGTTCGCGGTCATCAGGTCATGGACGCGACGTTCGATCCACCGGTCGCGGAACTCGGTCTCGATTCCGGCGGAGGGCGGCGGCTCCGGCGCGCTGGGCTTGCGGTGATGGAGGAGGGTGCAGCCGGCGGCCAGCACGAGCGCGAAGACGAGGGCGGCGCGAACAGGGAATTTCATAACGGGAGGGGAAAGTTATGGAGGGATCGCATAGGGGACCGCGAGCGCATCTTTTTGGTTTCTTTGGGAGGGGTTTTGGATTAACGCTCTGGGTCATGAGCGATGAGTCCGTGCCCCCGGAACCTCGGCTGAAGCTGAAGTTGCGCCCGGAGGGGACCCCGGCCCAATCATCGCCTGCGCAACCACCCAAAGCCCCGGAGCCGGCCCCCGCCGCGACCCCCGCGAGCGCGCCGGCGGCGCCGGAGAAGATCAAGCTCAAGACGCGGGTGACCATCGCGCCATCGGAGCCGGCCGCGCCGGAGGCCGCACCCGCGACCCCGGCGCCGGTCCCCCCGCCGCCCCCGCCTGTGCCGCCTCCCGCCGTCGCCGACGAGGCCGCCAAAGCCAAGCTGAAGCCCAAGGCGACGCCCGGGTTTCCCCCGCCGACGCCCGGGTCGGCGCCGGGCCTGCAGGTTCCCGCCGACGCCGCGGCCATCTTCAAAGCCGTCACGGCTCCCCCCGCCGCTCCGCCGCCGCCCGTGCCGGCCCCGATGCCGCCGACTCCTGTCGTGGCGGAGGAGGAGGCGCCGCCCCGCCGTTCCGGGCTGACCAAGTTGCTGGGCGCCGTTGCCTTCGTGCTCGTGCTGCTGTTCGGAGCCCATTTCGTCTACCAGCGGTTCCTGGCTCCGGCGCCGCCCCCGCCGCCTCCGGCCAAACCCGTGGCCCAAAAGGCGCCGCCCGCCGCGCCGGCGCAAACGGCGCTGGGCCAGGCGGTGCAAAAGGCGAACGCCACCGTGGCCGCGGTCGAGTCGGGCCGCACCAAGGACGCCGAGGAAGTGATGCCGTCGGAGCGGATGCCCGCGGCCCAACCGGCCCCGGCGCCAGCTCCCGCGTCGGTCCCGCCGCCCGCGACACCGACGGCCGCGCCGGCGGTCGGACCCGCGCCCGCCGTCGCGCCACCGGCGGCCCCGCCCCCGCCCAGCCCGCAGTTCCGCCAGTACGTGGATAATCTCAAGGTGACCGGCTTTCGGGTCGGTCCGCCCGGGCGCCTGTTTGTCGGCGGCGTGCTGTACCTCCAGGGCGCCGTGATGAACAAGGATCTGGGCATCATCTTCGTCGGCGTCGACCCGCAGACGGAGGACCTCATCTTCAAGGACGGCTCCGGCGCGGTGATGAGACGGCGGTTGTGAGCCGCCGGGCGGCGGGGCCCGTTCCGCTCTTGCCATGAAAACTCCAGCATTGGTCTTGGGGATGGCCGCGACCCTGGTGGCCGCGGCGCTTCCGCTCGGGGGCCAGCCCGCCGCCCCGGCCGCGGAGGGTTCGGTCGCCGATCTGCGGGCGGGGAAGACGTTCCTGCCGGTGCCGGTGTTTTCGGCGGCGGAAGACGCCCGGATCCTCGAGCTCTTCGCGGGGCTGCGCGTGGCGGACGTCACCGACGGCATGGACGCCGCCGGCCTGCAGGGCATCGGCCTGATGAGCCCCGACATCCGTCCGCTCTGGCGGGACGCGGAGCACTACGCGCACCGCTTTATCGGGATCGCCGTGACGGCCCGCTATGTGCCCACGCAGCGCCCGCCCGCCGGACGGATGGATACGGCTGCGTACGACCATTGGGTGGCTGACTGGTACGCGACGAAATCGACCGAGCCGTTCGTTGCGCTTCTGCGCCCGGGTTCGGCGGTCGTGATCGAGGACGCGGAGGGCGCCGACGTGGGCAGCATCGGCTCGAACAACATCATGTTCTGGAAGACGAAGGGTTGCGTGGGGGTGGTCACGAGCGCGACGGCGCGCGACACGGATGAGATCATCACCGAAAAGATCCCGCTCTACCTGAAACAGGTCGGCCGGGGCATCCGGCCGGGCCGGAACGAGATCGAGTCCGTGAACCGCCCCGTCGTGTGCGGCGGCGTCACGGTGATCCCGGGCGACGTTATCGTGGCCGACGGCGAGGGCGTCGTCGTGGTGCCGCGCGCCCGCGCCGAGGAGGTGGCCCGCTACGCCCGGAAGATCCTCGAGGGCGACAAGGCCGGACGGCGCAACCTCTACCAGCAGCTCGGCCTGCCGCCCGACGACTCGGTCAAGTAGGGCCGGCGCTCGCCCTCAGCCACGTCGAAGGGCCTGCCGCCGGGCCGATCCGCTCAGCCGGTCGCCGCAGGCGGCCGGTCAGCCGTGCAGGCCGGCGCGGATGGCGCGCAGCAGGTCGGGATCCGTCGCGAATTCGATCAGGCCGTTGACGATGAACTGGATTCCGATGCAGATGATGAGGAAGCCCATGATGCGCGTCAGGGCCCGCATGCCGTTTTGTCCGATGACCCGCACGACGCGGGTCGACAGGCTCAGCACGATGTAGTTCGCCAGCGCGACCACCACGATGCCGAGGATGATGGCGACGTAGTCCAGCCAATCGCGGGCGAGGGAGGTGAAGCCGATCGTCACCGCGATCGAGCCGGGACCGCTGAGCGTCGGCATGGCGAGCGGGCTGAACGCGATGTCGCGTCGGGGCGCATCGGCGCGGCGCCGCAGGCCGTTTCGGCCCTCGTCCCGTCCCGCAAGCATCCCCATGCCGATCCCCACCACGAGCAGGCCGCCCGCAATGCGGACTCCGGGGATCGAAATCCCGAAGGATTTCATGATGAAGGTGCCCCCGATGAGAAAACTGACGAGGATGGCCACCATGTAGACGCAGCTCCGGCGCGCGAGTTCGCGGCGGTAGCCGTCGGGATCGCCCTCGGTGAGCGCGAGGAACGCGGGCGCCACCGCGAACGGATTGATGATCGGGAGCAGGCCGACGACCGTGCCGAGGATCAGCTGCCAGAAATGAAAGACGGGGTGCACCGGGTCTTGAGGCTTGGGTTTTGAGTCCTGGGTTTTGGGTCGAAAGCGTTCAAACAACAACCCAAAACCCGAGACCTTGAACCCAAGACCGCACGGGGGAGCCGTGCTGCGCTACCATACGTCCATCGGGCCGCGCGGCACCCGGATCGCATCGTGATCCCGGCGCAACGAGCGGGCGGACGCGCCCGGCACCGCCGCCGTGGCGGGTTCCGCCGGCCGGTAGGGCTGCCGCAGCTCGCCGGTCTCGTCGCAGAATCGCGCCCGCCACACGCGGTAGGCGGCCAGCGCCTCGTCAAAATCCGCCCGGGTGCGAAAGGCGACCAGGCGCCGCCGGAATTCCCGCACCGGGCCGAAGCGTTTCGTGTACCATGCGGCAGCCTTCCGGAACAACCGGCAGCCCTGGGCTTCGCCGAAGACCTCGATCATCAGGTCGAGGTGGCGGCCCATCACGCGCACCCGCTCCTCGAACGGCGGGGGCGGCGCCGACTCGCCGGTGCGCAGGTAGTGCCGCGTCTGGCGGAAGATCCACGGATTATAGAACGCGCCGCGCCCGATGCTGACGCCGGCGCAGCCGGTCTCCTTGAGCATCGTCCGCGCGGCCTCGGGCGTGGTCACGTCGCCGTTGCCGATCACCGGGATGCGGCGCACGGCGTCGACGACGGCACGGATGCCGGCGAGGTTGACCGTCCCGCCAAAGCCCTGGGCGCGGGTCCGCCCGTGCACGAAGACGGCGGCGACGCCGGCGTCCTCGAGCACGCGGGCGAGGTCGGGCGCGGTGAGATTGTCGTCGTCCCAGCCCAGGCGCATCTTGGCGGTCACCGGAATCCGGACCGCCTCGACCATCCCGCGCACGAGCGCCGCGGTCTTGGCTAGTTCGGTCATCATCGCGGAACCGCCGCCGATCCGCGTCACCTTGCGCACCGGGCAGCCCATGTTGATGTCGACCGAGGCATAGCCGGCGGATTCGAGGAAGACCGCGGCGTCGCGCATTTCCTCCGGCACGCCGCCGAACAGCTGGACCGCGAGCGGCCGGTCGGCCGGGGCGGTCTGGATGAGCTGGAGCGCGCGGCGGTTCTGCTCCAGCAAAGAGCGCGCGTTGACCAGGTCCGTCGTCGCCCAGTCGAGGCCGCCCAGCTCGCGGATCGTCAGCCGCATGGGCAGGTTGGTGTAGCCCGCCAACGGCGAGAGGAACAGGTTGGAGGAGAGTTCGTACGGGCCAAGCCGCATGGGTGGGGGCAACGCGGGCCGGGACCGGGTCAACCCGCCGGCGGGGGGCGCCGCCAGAACGACCGGAGCGGGCCGAGCGCGGGGCCGACGATGAGCACGAGAGCGACGGCGAGAATCACACCGAACGAGGGCGTGAGCTGGCGGTCGGGGGCGTGATTGGCTTGGAGGATCCGTTGGTGAAGAAAGATGAAGAATGCCATCGCGCCGCAGCCCGATGCGAGGACCATGCCGGCCAGGCGCCGCCGCGTCTCCTCCCGGCGCGCCGGCGCCAGCCAGTAGTCCCGGTGCGGCAGATTGATCAGGCGGTCGGGCATGAGGGCGGCCACGGCGGCGAGCACGCCGAAGACCGCGGCGACCGCGAGCACCACGAACAGCTGGTGCCGAAAGTAGTAAACGCGCGACATCCAGCCGTTGACCTGGCCGGCGGCGTCGAAGTGGGCGGCGACGAGCGCGGGAAGCTGGAACAGCTGGTACGCCGCCTGTGCCAGGGCCACGACGGTCAGGGCGGCCAGCAGGATGAGCAGGGGATGCTTCATCGCCAGGGGCGGTTTCAAGCGCGGGGCGGCGCGGCAGCCACGGCCCGTTTCATCCGCGCCAGGGCCTCCGCGAGCGTGGCCCGCGGGCAGCCGAAGTTCAGACGGACGTAACGGCCCGGGGACGCGCCAAAGTACCGGCCGTCGGACAGTCCCACGCCGTGTGCTTCAAAATGAGCCACGGGATCCGGCAGGTGCAGGGCCTCGACGTTGAGCCAGGCCAGGTAGGTCGCCTCGATCGGCGCTTCGAGGCGGATGCCCGGCAGTTCCCGGAAGACAAAGTCGGCGAGAAAGCGGCGGTTTTCGCGCAGGTAGGCAAGCAGCGCCTGCCGCCAGGGCTCGCCGTCGCGGTAGGCCGCCGCGCACGCGGCGTAGCCGAGGCAGGTGACCTCGGCGACGATGCCCGCGGTGGCCCGGACAAACTGCCGGCGCAGCGTCGCATCCGGGATGATGGCCAGCGAGGTGCCCAACCCGGGGAGGTTGTACGTCTTGCTCGGCGCCATCAGCGTGATGGTGCGCCGTGCGATTTCCGCGGAGAGCAGGGGCGTCGGCACGTGCGGCCGGTCGTCGAGGATCAGGTCGCAGTGGATCTCGTCGGAGCAGAGCACGAGGCCGTGCCGCAGGCAGAAGTCGGCGAGGCGCTCCAGCTCGTCGCGCCGGAACACCCGGGCGACCGGGTTGTGCGGGTTGCAGAGGAAGAACAGCTTGGTTTGCGGCGTGACGGCGTGTTCGAGCGCGTCCCAGTCCATCGCCCAGCTGCCGGCGCCGGGCACCGCCGTTGCGTCGGCCACGGTGAGGACGAGCGGCACGGTCACTGCCGCGCGCCCCTGGTTGGCCGGGGCGGTCATGAACGGCGGATAGACCGGGGTCGTGCACAGCACGGCCTCCTGCGGCGCGGCAAAAGCCCGCGCCGTGACATTGAGGCCGACGACCAGCCCGGGCAGCCACACCAGCCAGGCGGGATCGACGCGCCACCCGTAGCGCGCGGCCATCGCCCCGATCACCGCGTCGATCTGCACCGGTGTCGGCCGGGCGTAGCCAAACACGCCGTGGGCGGCGCGTTCCTGCAGGGCAGCGATGACCTCCGGCGCCGAGCGGAAATCCATGTCGGCGACCCACAGCGGCAGAACGTCCCGCCCGGCATACTTCTGCCACTTTTGGGAATCGGTCCCGCGGCGGTCGGGGGCCGTGTCAAAATCGTAGGTCATGCCGGGAGCCCGGAACGTAAGCACAGAACGCCGCGGAAGGACACGGATTTTTCAGCCCGAAAGCCGGCGTCGCGCCGGGACGAACTTTCCCGGCCTCCCGACACACGGCAGGCAAACCTGACACGGTCCGGCACACCCCGGAAAATTAAGTTTCGCGGCCAGCGCCACTTAATGGATCGGGCCGGCCGGCATCCCGCCAGCTTGAGACGCGGCGGCCAGTAACTCAGTCATCACCACCCATTCAAAAGGAGAAATCAACATGCGTAGCATCATTCAGTACACCCATCCCCGGGCCGCCAGCCTGCTGCCGGCGTTCGGCTTCGCGACCCCCAGTCCCTGGTCGGGTCTCGAGAGCGAGATCGACCGCTGGTTCGGCTCGGCGCTGTCCGACTTCGTGAGCCCGGCCTTCGAGAACCGCTTCCCGGTGGATCTCTACGAGGACAAGGATCACACCTACGTCCGCGCCGAACTGCCGGGCGTGAATCGCGACGACATCAACGTGGAGATGGTCAATGGCTATCTGACCATCAATGCGACCCGGAAGATGAAGGGTCAGGACGGCGAGGAGTCGTTCGCCCTCACCCGCTCGGTCGCCATCCCCGAGGATGTGCATGCCGACAAGGTCAGCGCCGCGTACGAGAACGGCGTGCTCACTGTCACCCTGCCCAAGAAGGAGGAGGCGAAGCCGCGGAAGATCTCGGTCGAGGTCAAATAAGCGCGGCGCCGCCGACCCAAAACCCAGAACCCTGAACTGAAAACCGGAGGTTTTACCATGTCCCGTATCCGCAATTTGGTGGAAACGTTCAGCCGCAAACCCGCCGCCAATGGCGACGCCGAGCCGACCGTGCGGCCGGCCTACGAACTCAAGGAGACGCCCGAGGCCTGGGGCCTGACGGCGTATCTTCCGGGCGTGACGAAGGACGGCCTGGAACTCGTCGCGGAGGAGGGCTTGATCACCATCCGCGGCCGCCGCCAGTGGAAAGCCCCGGCGGGCTGGACCGCGGTCTACCGTGAGTCGAGCGATGCGGCGTTCGAGCTGTCCCTGAGCCACGACAACACGATCGACGTGAACCGGATTCATGCCGAGCTGAAGGACGGCGTGTTGCGGGCGTCGCTGCCGAAGGCCGAGGCGATCAAGCCGCGCAAGATCGCAGTGAGCTGAGGCGGGCCGTCAGCCGTTGAGCTTTGGAGCGGCGACGCCCCCGTCGCCGATTGAAAACCAAACAAGGGCGCAGGCCGACCTGCGCCCTTGTTTCATTTGAAGTCCAACAGCTCGATCTCGAACACGAGCGACGCCTTCGGGGGGATCACCGGCGGGCGGCCGTCGGCGCCGTAGGCGAGCCACCACGGGATGATCACGGTGCGCTTCTCGCCCTTCTTCATGTCGAGCAGCGTGTCGTCCCAGCCGGCGATGACCTGGCCGACGCCGACTTCGAACGTGAACGGCTCGTGCCGGTCGTAGCTGCTGTCGAACTTGGTCCCGTCGCGCAGCAGGCGCCCCTCGTACTGCACGGTCGCCTGCTGACCCCGCCGCGGCTTTTCCGGACCCATGCCGGGCGCGCGGACGATGTAGCGCAGGCCGGAGGGCAGGGTGACGGCAGTGGGGTATTTCTGGTCGATGACCAGCGCCTCCTCCGTGCTGAGCTGCGGCGTGTTCATGGTCGCGCGGGCGTATTTGTTCATGGGTTCGCCGGGATTCCGGCGGGAGAACAGTCCCGAGCGCGCGACGAAGGCGATGGCGAAGAGGACGATGACAAACAGGGCGAAGACAATGGCGCTGCGCATGGGCTCAAGCATAGCCGCGATCCGCCGCGATGGGAACTGAAATGGTGGGTGCGTTTTCGGCGTCCGACGAGCCTCAGACTCCAAGGCGCCGCCTGACCTCGTCCAGGGTAAGCCCGTCGATCCGGACCAGCTTGTGGCGCGACTTGTCGCCGCGGACGAGGGCGATGGCGCGGCGGGGCAGTCCGAGGCGCGCGGCGAGAAAGTCGGCCAAAGCCTCGTTGGCCCGGCCGTCGAGCGCCGGCGCGTGGAGCTTTACCTTGAGCGTGCCGCCGAGCCAGCCCGCCACTTCGTCCCGCGGGGCGTTGGGGATGACCTTGAGTTCGAGCGTGGCGGAGGCGGGCATCGGGGCCGGGCGGTTGGGATTCTGTAGGAAGGGCCCTTCGGTGCGATAATCAATTGGTGGACTGCAGAGCACAGAAGCCAGAGGCCAAGGCTCAAGACCCAAGACCCAAAACCCTACGCCTCAAGCGCCTCGGCGAGCGTGGCGATGATGTCTTCGACCGGCTCGCAGCCGACCGACAGGCGGAGCAACTCCGGCTCGATGCCGCTGGCGGCCAACTCGGCGCGGCCGGCGGCGCTCGTCACCAGATCGTAGTGAGCGATGTAGATGAAGGGCGAGATGAGCGTGTTCTTCATGCCGAAGCTCGGCCCCTTCGGCAGCCGCACAGCATCGTAGAACGGCGCCAGCGGCGTCTTCAGGGTGAAACTGAGCATGCCGCCGACGGCGTCGGGGGCGCAGGCGATGCGCCGGTAGTTGGCGCGCGACGCCGGCGACAACGCCCAGTGGACCTGCTTCACCTTGGGGTGCGACTCGAGGAAGGCGGCAATCCGGGGCGTGGAGGCGTTGAGGGTGCGGACAACGTCCTCGTAGTCGCCGATCTGGGCGGCCAGCCGGGCGAGGTCGCGCGCATAGACAGGCTCCAGCCAGCGGGCGAGGCCGGCGCGGAGCCGGCCGGCGTCGGGTGCGGCCGGATTCACCGCGACCAGGCCCGCAATGATGTCGCCGTCGCTCGCGGCGAATTTCGTGAGGCTGTTAACCAGCACGTCGGCGTGGGCGAGCACGTCGACGCAGAAAAGCGAGGCGATGCTGGGATCGAGGACGAGGTGCGCGCCGTGCCGGCGGGCGAGCGCCGCCAGGGCGGGCACGTCGGGGGTCTGGATCAGCGGATTCGTCGGCGTCTCGGCGAAGATGCC
>JBAIXJ010000717.1:0-11207 GCA_037916645.1 Opitutales bacterium
GAGATCGGCATCAGCACGGACCGCCTCCACGCCCGCGGGCCGATGGGCCTGCGCGAGCTCTGCAGCTACAAGTACGTCGTCACCGGCGCGGGCCAGGTGCGCGGCTGAGCCGGCCCCCGCCTTCCAGGCCCCGGGAAACAACGGAAGGTTCTTCTTGGCGACTTCGCGCCTTTGCTGTTCAAGGAAGTCTGTGGCCGCCATCTCGATTGCCACCACCCGCCTCGTGGGGGCGCTGATGCTCTTCACCGCGCCGGCCCTGCTCACCGCCCAGGTGAAGATCAACCTGCTCGCCCCCTCGGCGGAGGTCGGCGGGTACTACGCCGCGTCCGGCTGGGACAGCCTCCACGGCACCAAGCGGCTCATCCTGCCGTTGCTCAACCTCACCTTCGTCACCAACTCGGGCTTCCTGCCGCCGTCGAAGGACCTCGTCGACCGCGAGCTGCCGGCCAGCCTCCGCCTCACGGGTCTCCAGCCCGCCGATTTCAAGAAGATCGCCGACGCCGTCCACGACAGCCTCGTGGCGGGCCTCAAGGCGCAGGGCGTGGAGGTCATGTCGTACGATCCCATGTCGGTGAATCCCGGCTACCAGGATCTGGCCCACCGGGCGCCGCGCACGGGCCGGGAGCAGGCGCTGCCCGTGATCTACCAGGACATCGGCAACGTGTCCGGCGCCCGCCAGGGCCTGACGTTCGTAGCCTACGGCTTCCCGTGGATCGAGTCGTTCATGCTGGAGAACTACCTCCCGGCGACCCGGCTGACCCGCGAACTCGACGCCACGCTCCCCATCATCTCGTTCCTCGTCGATTTCGTCGGCTACTCCACCGACCGGATCACCACCTTCGACTGGTCCAAGTTCACCACCGGAGCCCCGGCGGGCCCGGTGCCGGCCCTGCGCGCCTTCCCGCAAATCTACCTTGCGGCGGGTTCCGCCACCCTGCTGACCGCGGAGGGCCAGACGGCGACCCTGACGCTGACCACGCCGATCGGCTACGAACGACCCTTCGTCAACCGGATCGTGCCGGCGCGGGGCCGGTCGAAATTGGAGCGACGGGGCGGCAGCTATGACGTGGAAGTTGATCCCGCCGCCTACCGGCAGGCGGTGATCGATGCGCTCAAGCCGCAGGTGGAATTGATCGCCCGCAAACTGGCGGCCGGGATGCAGTAACCGAATCCGACCGCCCGGCGGGGCAACCTTTGCCGAGAACGCGTTTCTAATCCCCGGATGAAGAGTGGCGCGCCTACCGATGTCCTGCGGCTGGCCTTCGTCGCGACCCTGAGCGCGCTCACCGGCGCCGCGGCGGACAACGCCCCCGCCGCCGACCCGGCGCCGGCCGAGGTCGCGAAATCGGACCATCCGCCGGCGGCAAACGAGTCGCCGGCGAAACCGAAGGCGCCCGCCCCGAAACCGCGCCCCCGCCTCTCGCCGGAGATCGCCGCGCAGCTCGTGGCCGGCGTGCCGCCCTGGGCTCCGCCGCCGCCGGAGCAGAAACCCCCGGCCGCCCCTCCGCCCGCCGACGCCGAGGTGGTGCCGATGAAACCGGTCATCGTGCGCGGCGACCGCCTGCCCCCGCGGATCGACGACAAGGAATGGCTGACGCCCAAGGCCCGCACGGAGGTGCTGACGAAGCAATACCTCTCGGATTTCGACCGCACCTTCCTGAACCGATTCACGCTGCCGATCATCGGCATCTCCAAGGAAGCCCGCGCCCAGATGATGTACGAGGAGGAGAAACGCCTGCAGGACCTCAAGTGGATGGATGATCAGATTGAGTCGGCGAAGAAGGTCGACGCGGCGGCGGCGAAGGATCTCACGACGATCCGCGACGAAACCTTCACGCGGCAGGAGTCGCCGTAGGGCCGCCTCCCGCGAGCAGTCCGCAGGCGATCGCCGCCCATTCGGCGGCCAAATCCCCCGTCGCCGGCTGACGGCCGGCTCGCGCGTACCAGTAACCGGCGTTGGCGGCGTCGCCCTCCTTGCGGTGCAGGTAGGCATGGACCCAGGCGCCGTCGCCACCGGGCGCGCGCTGGGCACATTCGTGGGCGCGATCCCAGTCGCCGCGGGCGTCATGCCAGAGCGCCGCCAGGGGCAGGCTCAGGCCGCCGGCGGGGGCCGGGCGGCGACGGATCTCCTCCCGGAACTCGTCAAATGACATTTGCCGAACGTACGCCTACGGTTCAACCTTTCAACCCCACCTCCCGCCGCCCGTTTCATGCCGTCTTCGCCGCGACTTCCCTCCGTCGACCAGCTCATCCAGCGCCTGCAATGGGACGACCTTGATTCCGCCTATCTGCGTCGGCTGGTGGAGATCGCGCGCGACGAGGACCTGGCGGGGCTCGGGCTCCGTCGGCGGCCGGCGCGGACCGGCGATGTTTCGACCGGCAGCATTGGCGCTCTGCCGCGCCAGGGGACGGCCGTGCTGGTGGCCCGCGAACCCCTGACGGTCTGCGGCCTGCGCCTCGTGCCCCTGATTCTCTCCGCCTTCGGCGGCCGGGTGGCGACCCAGTTCGGCGTCCGCGACGGCCTGAAGGTGCCGGCGGGAGGCCTCCTCGCCACGCTCCACGGCGAACCGCGTGTGCTCCTGGCGGCGGAGCGCACCCTGCTGAATTTCCTGCAACGGCTCTCCGGCATTGCCACGCACACCACGCGCCACGTCCAGGCGCTCGGTCCGGGCCGGACCCGCCTGCTCGACACCCGCAAGACGACCCCGGCGCACCGGATGCTCGAGAAGTACGCGGTCGCGTGCGGCGGCGGCTGGAACCACCGGCTCGGGCTTTTCGACCGGGTGATGCTGAAGGACAACCATCTCGCGCTGCTCGGTCTGTCCGAGCAGCGCACAGTTCCAAGTGACAAGTCCCAAGCAACAAGAGGCGCCGCGCTCGCGTCCGCCGTCGCCGCGGCGCGGCGCGCCGCCCCCGAGGCGCCGGTGGAGATCGAGGTCGACCGCGTGGACCAGCTCCCCGCCGTCCTTGCCGCGGGCGCCGATGTTGTCCTGCTCGACAATTTCACCGTGCCGCAGCTCCGCCGGGCGGTCGCCCTCGTGGGCGGCCGCGCCTTCACCGAAGCCAGCGGCGGCATCACGCTGCAGACGCTGCCCCGCCTCGCGGGGCTCGGGCTGGACTTTGTTTCCACCGCCGCGGTGGTGCATCACAGCGTCTGGGCGGACATCGGCCTGGACTGGCGGCCATGACGGCACCGGCACGCCACCGGGCGCCGCGGCCGGCGCCGTCGGGTTCCCCGCCCGCCGCCACCGCGCGACGCCGGACCGCCGCCGCGACCGCGCCCGAGGTCGTAATTCTCCGGGAGCTGCTCGACCACCAGGCGGACTACGTGCCCGGCAGCGGCCTCGCGCGGAAGCTCGGCATGAGCCGCGTCGGCGTGTGGCTGCACGTGCGGAAGCTGCGCGCGCAGGGCTTTGCCTTCGAGGCGGTGCGCAGCCGGGGATACCGCCTCGTCGCCCAGCCCCCCGCGCTCAACCTCCTCCTCCTGCACGCCCACCTGCGGGCCCGCGGCCGGCCTGCGGACATCCTCTGCCTGTCCGAGGTCGACAGCACGAATGACGAGGCGGAGCGGCAGCTGGCCGCGGGCCGGCCCACCCCGTTCGTCGTCGTGGCCCGCCGCCAGACCAGCGGCCGCGGACGCCACGGCCGCGCCTGGCACAGCGAGGACAACGGCAACCTCTACGCCAGCTTCGCCTTCCGCCCGCACCTCGTGCCGGGCCGCATGCAGACGTTCACCCTGTGGATGGGCGCCAACCTGTGCGAGCTCGTGGCCAACTTCTGCCGCCTGCAGCCGGGGATCAAGTGGCCCAACGACCTCTACTTCGAGGGCCGCAAGTTCGGCGGCATGCTGACCGAGGCGCGGGTCGACGCGGACCAGATCCGCGACCTGGTCTTCGGCCTCGGCCTCAACGTCAACAGCCCGCCCGCCGCCCTGCCCCCGGACCTCGGCCGCCACGCGACCTCCCTGACCGCCTGCGCGGGCCGGCCGCTCGACCTCAACCGACTGACCGCCGCCATCATCGGCCGCGTCCTCCTCGCCTACGACCAGTTTGTCGACGGCGACTACCGGTCGGCGTTCGCCGACCTGTGGAACCGCTATGACATCCTGCGCGGCCAGCGGGTCACGTGGATCGAGGGCCGGCGCCGGGTGACCGGGATCGCCGGCGGCATCGACGACCAAGGCTCGCTGATCATCCGCGGGGAACACGGCCGTCCGCAGTGTTTCCTGGCCGGCGAGGTCACGCTGGAACGGAGCTGACCCGATGGCCCCGGCCCCTTCCCCCACCCGCGGATCATCCGCCATCCGGCCGTGCGGGACGAACCCCCGGCCCCCGACTAACGACCCTCGACGCTGAATCGGACCCATGCTCCTCTGCATCGACATCGGCAACACCCACACCCACTACGGCGTGGTCAGCAACGGACAGGCCCTGGGGCATCATTTTCTGCCGACGCGGCAGATCGACCATCCGTCCGACGGCTTCGGGCCGGTGCTGGAACGCCTCGTCGCCGGGCATCCGCAGCTCGAAGGCGCCGCCTTCTGCTCGGTGGTGCCGGCGGCCGCCAGGCTGCTGCGGGGCGTCTTCGAAGAGGCCCGGTTCCCCCGGCCGCTCTTCCAGCTGACAACCGCCTGCCGTCTCGGCGTGCCGCTTCATTACCCGCGCCCCGACGAGATCGGCCAGGACCGCCTGGCCAACGCCGCGGGCGCGCAGGTGCTCTGCGGTTCGCCCGCCGTCGTCATCGACCTCGGCACCGCGGTGACCTTCGACATCCTCACGCGGGCGCACGGCTACGAGGGCGGCATCATCGCGCCGGGGGTGGAGCTGATGCGCCGCTACCTACACGAGCAGACGGCGCTGCTGCCCCTGCTCGACGACTCGCTCGACCTGCACGGCGTCATCGGCCGGTCGACCGTCGAGGCGATGCGCATCGGCACGGTCATCGGCTTCGGCGGGATGATCCGGGCGCTGCTCGAGGCCGTGCTCGACGAACTGGCCCGCCGCGGTGAGACTCTGCCGACCGTGCTGGCCACGGGCGGCACGGCCGCGTTGCTCGAGAAAACGTTGCGCCACCCCTTTACCATCGTGCCCGACCTCACCCTGCGCGGCCTCGCCGCCGCCTGGCGGCTGAACCGCCCGCCGGGTGTAACCTTGCCCTCCGGCTGAGGTCCATCAGCCTGTCCCCTGTCGCATGCCCGATTCCGGTCCAGAACCCACCCCGCTCACCATCGAAGTTGAACATCTGGTGAAGACCTACGGCGGGGTCGCGGCGGTGAACGACGTCAGCTTCACGGTGCGCCGCGGCGAGATCGTCGGCCTCCTCGGACCCAACGGGGCGGGCAAGAGCACGACCATGCGCATCCTCACCGGCTTCCTGCCGGCCACCGCCGGCGTGGTGCGCATCTGCGGGATCCCGGTCGCGTCCCACGCCGACCAGGCCAAGCGGCATCTCGGCTACATGCCCGAGAACAACCCGCTGCCCGAGGACATGCGCGTCAACGAGTACCTGTACTACCGCGGTCGCCTGAAGGAGATCTCGCGCGAAAAGCTGCGCACCCGGCTCGACGAGGTGCTCGAGCTTTGCGACCTCAAGCGCATCCGCCACCGGATCATCGGCAAGCTTTCCAAGGGCATGCGGCAGCGCATCGGCATCGCCGAGGCCATCCTGGGCGACCCGGAGGTGATCGTGATGGACGAGCCCACCATCGGGCTCGATCCGCACCAGATCCTCATCGTGCGCGACCTGATCGGCGGCCTGCGCGGCCGCATGAGCGTGATCATCTCCAGCCACATCCTGCCCGAGATCGAGGTGACGTGCGACCGCGTGCTGATCATCAACGGCGGGCGCATCGTCGCCCAGGGCACGCCGGCCGAGCTGCGGCGCGAGGTGCTCGGGCACACGCACTACGAAATCGAGCTCGCGGGCGACCTCGCCGCGCTGTCCGCCGTGCTCGCGGAATTCGATTCCTCCCTGCAGGTGGAGGGCGGGACGCACGCGATCGATGGGGAATTCCACGCCGTGCGGCTCGTCACGACCCGCGACGACGACCTGGGCGAGAGCCTGCTGCAGGCCCTCCTCGCCCACGCCTACCGCGTGCGGGCCCTCAACCGGGCCCATCCGTCGCTCGAGGATGTCTTTCTTGCCGCGACCAAGCGGAGCTGGGACATCGTCGACGCCCCGACCGTGAGCAAGGCCCGCCGCCGGCGGCGCGAGGCCGAGCCCCGCTGACGTCCCCGCCTGTCCTCCCACCTCCCCGACCGCCGCATGCGCCACTTCTTCACCATCCTCAGCCACGAGATCCGCATGCTGCTCGTGAACGGCAGCACCTACATCGCGGCCGTCCTGTTCCTGTTCGTGATGGGCTTCATCTTCACGCTCCTGCTCAACACCTACAGCCAGGCGCCGCAGGAGACGGCGCCGGCCTACGACTTCTTCCGGCTGTTCTGGCTGCCGGTCTTCATCCTCGTGCCGCTGACCACGATGAAGAGCGTGTCCGAGGAGCGCCGGCTCGGCACCCTCGAGACCCTCCTGACCACGCCGGTGTCCACGACCGAAGTGGTGCTCGGCAAGTACGGCGCCGCCTATTTCCTCTATCTCCTCTTCTGGGGCTCGACCGGCGGACTGTTCTACATCCTGCACCGCTTCGCCGCGGACGCCCGGCTGATCGATCCCGGGACCCTGGTCGGCGGCTATCTCTACATCGCGGTCTCGGGGCTGCTCTTTGTCGCCATCGGCGTCTTCGCCAGCGCCCTCTCGCGCAACCAGGCGGTGGCCGCGGTCCTCGCGCTCGTCATGCTCATCGTGCTGATCTTCGGGGTCCAGCTCTCCCTCGACATCCCGTTCCTGCAGCTGCCGGCCCTGCATCCGGTGCACGCGGCCCTCGACTACGCCCAGGTCTTCCAGCACCTCGACGATTTCAGCCGCGGCGTCGTCGACACCCGGCACCTCTTCTTCTATTTCACCGGGACCACGCTCACGCTGATCCTCACCATCCTCGGCGTCGAGGCCCGGATGCTCCACCACTGATCCCGCCGCATGCTGTCGCTCGAGAGCTATCGCACCGTCCGCTGGATCCGCACCTTCAACCTGGTGCTGCAGGGCGTGCTGTTCCTCACCCTGTTCGGGGGGCTCAACTACCTGTCGCTGTACTACCACTGGCGCTTCGACCTGAGCGAACACCGGGACTATTCCCTGTCGCCCGAGACCCTTTCCTACCTGGCCGAGCTCAACCGGCCGGTGCGGATCGTCGATACCCTGACGCCCGACTCCGAGTCCGCGGACGTCGCCCAGGCGGCGCGCGACGTCCAGGATCTCCTGCGCGAATACGCCTACGCCAGCGCGACCAACGCCGACGCCAAGACCGGCCGCGATGGCCGCATCAGCGTCGAATACCTCGACGTCTACAAGCGCCGGCGGGAGGCGGAGGCCCTGGGCATCGAGCAGCCCAACGCCCTCCTCTTCCTCTGCGGCGACAACCACGAGATCGTGCCCTACACCAAGCTGTACGTCTGGAAGAGCGAGGACGCGACCCACCACCGGCGCGAGGCGTTCCAAGGCGAGCAGGTGATCACCGCGGCCATCCTCGACGTCTCCAAGCCCCAGAAGACCAAGATCTACTTCCTGGCCGGCCACGGCGAGATGAGCCCGGACGACGTCAGCCCCGGGCGCGGGCTCTCGACCCTGGTCGAGCAGCTCCAGCTGCGCAACTTCGACCTCGCGGGCCTCGACCTGTCGCTCACGAAGCGCGTGCCCGACGACGCCGACCTCATCATCATCTCCGATCCGCTCGGCCGCTTCCAGCCGTTCGAGGAGGAACTCCTGCGCCAGTACCTCACCACCCACGCCGGCCGCATTATCCTCACGCTCGAGCCGAAGCGCGACTGCGGGCTCGGGAATCTATTCTACGACTGGGGGCTGCGGGTCGACGACGACATCATCTTCGACACCAACCCGGAGGTCATGACCGACAACGACGATCTCATCATCCGGAGCTTCGACAAGGATCACCCCATCACCAAGTCGCTGATCGAATACGGCGTGCCGCTGCGGATGGGCCATCCGCGTTCCGTCCGTCCCGATCCGGACCGCGGGCGCGACAGCGCCCTCAAGGTCACGATCCTCGCCGCCTCGTCGCCGACCTCCTGGGGTGAGTTCGGGTACCGTCTGAAGACGCCGCCGGCGTACACCCCGGACTCGGACCTGAAGGGCCCGCTGGGGGTCGTCGTCTCCTCGGAGCGTGTGACCGCGGGTGCGCTGCCCTTCAGCGTGCCCGGCGGCCGCCTGGTCGTCATCGGTTCGGGGGATCTCTTCGCCAACCGCCGTCTGGCGGACCTGGGCGGACTGGCCCTCTGTCTCAACGCCATCAACTGGTGCGTGGACCGGGGCACCCAGCTCCACCTGCCGCCCCGCCCGATCCAACGCTTCCAGCTTTCGCTGTCGCAGGAGGAACTGGCCAAGCTCCGGCTGGGTCTCCTGTTCATCCTGCCGGGATCGGCCGCGATCCTCGGCTTCCTGGTTTCGTGGACCCGCCGCCGCTGACGCCCCTGCCGCCTGTTCCCAGACGATCGAATCCCCCGGCACCGCGCCCTCCCCGGACCCCGCCCCCGTTCCCATGCGTACCAAAGTCACGCTCGTTCTGCTTTTCCTCAACGTCGCCCTCTTCTTCTTCATCTTCACGTTCGTGCACCGGTGGCAGACGGAGAAGATCTGGGAGCAAAGCCGCCTCCGGGTCCTCGGGCCGGAAACGGCCGTCATCCAGTCGCTGGAAATCTCGGGCGGCCGCCTGACGGAGCCGGCGCGCCTCGAGAAACGCCCCGACGGCTGGGTCCTGACCAAGCCGTTCGAATGGCCGGCCAACCCGGATGCCGTCAGCCGGATACTCAACCGGCTGATGTTCCTCGAGCACGAGAGCAGCTTCCTCGTCAAGGACCTCGCCAAGAGCGGCCTCTCGCTGGCCGACTACGGGCTGGACAAGCCGAAGCTGACGGTGACGTTCACCGCGGGCAATCCCGGGGGTGCGGCCGCCCGCGGCACCGCCCCGGTCCCCCTCCAGACCGAGACGCTGCGCATCGGCGACACGACCAAGGTGGGCAACCGCCTGTACGTGCTCTCGCCCGACGGCACCCGCATCCACGTCGTCAACCGCAGCCTGGCCGACAGCCTGGCGCTCACGCTCGACCAGCTCCGCGCGGACACGATCTTCAACATTCCGCTGTTCGAGGTGCGTTCCTTCAACCTGCAGACCGCGGCGCCGGCCAGCCTCCGCATCCGCCTGCACCGTGAGGGGCCGCGCTGGTCCTTCGAGGCCCCGATCATCACGCGAGCCGACCAGCAGAAGGTCGAGCTCACGATCAACGGGCTCAACGCCCTGCGCACCCACACCTTCCTCGACACCGCCGCCCTTCCGCCCGCCGACCAGGTCGGCCTCGGCAATCCGGTGTTCCGCCTGACGCTCGAGGGCAACGGCCGCCGCGAAACGCTCCTGCTGGGCAATCCCGTGCCCGCCGCGGCCCCCGCGCCGGCGGCGCCGCCCGCCGGCGCCGAACCCCCGGCCGACGCCGCGACCGAGTACTACGCCAAGGTCGAGAACCGGGCCCCGGTCTTCACCGTGGAGTTCTCGAACGACCTGTTCAAAACGCTCCGCAACGCCCAGGAGGAGTTGCGCGACCGGCACCTGCTGACCTTCGACTCGCGCGCGCTGACCTCGATCACCCTGGTGGCGCCGAACCGTCCGGAACTGACGCTGCAGCGGCTCGAAACCGGCCAGCAGCCCACGGACAACGACCCGTGGCAGATCGTGACCCGCGAGGCCAACCAGGCTCCCCAGACGCTGCCCGCCGACCTGAAGCTCGTCCATCGGCTCATCCAGGAGCTCTACCAGTTGCAGGCGCTGCAGTTCCTGCGCGACGCCCCCCAGGCGATCGAACTGGAGAACTGGGGCTTCAACCGGCCGGAGCGCGAGATCACCCTCAACTTCGCCGCCCGCGGCACGTTTGCGGGCGGTGCGGGTTCCGCGGCGGGGACCCCCGCCACCGCCACGGTGCTGATCGGCGTGGCGAGCGAACGGGAGGGCCGCGCCTACGCCAAGCTGGCCAATGAGCCCTTCATCTACCTCGTGGACCCGAAGATCCTGGCGGAGACGCCGGTCACGGTGACCTACTATCGCGACCGGCTGCTGCGGGAGCTGCCCGAGGGGGCGCGCATCACCGGCTTGACGCTCACGGACGCCGTTTCCAACACGGAGGTCTTCGGCCACCAACTCGCCGGGACGGAAACCTGGGCCCAGGTGCTTGCGCCGGAGCCGGAGGCGCGCCGCGCGGCCCTGACCAGCCTCCTCGATCAGCTGCGCAGCCTGCGGGCGAATCGCTTCGTGCTTGATGTCTTCCCGCCGACGGTCGAGATCGCCGGCGAGGCGCGGCCCTGGCGCTACAAGCTCACCGTGACGCTGTCCCTCGTGGGCGGCAGCGGCGCGCAGACCACCTCCTACGCCCTGTTTTTCACCGCGCGGGTCGGCGGCGGCACCCAGCTGGCGGGATCCCCCGACTTCAATGTGGTGTTTGAAGCCGACCAGAAGATGATCGATGCGCTGTTTGCCCTGACCTACGGCCCGCATGATCCCGGCCCGCCGGCGCCCGAGGCCGAGGCGCCGACCGCCGCGCCTCCGACCGCGGCCCCGCCTCCGGCCCCGACGCCGCCTGAAAGTCATTGAAGCGGGAACGCGGACCCGCCGACCGTGTCCTGCGACCAACGTCGTGTGATGCTCCACCGTCCATGAGCCTCAAGCTGATCACGTGGCACGCGCTGCGCTGGTGCGGATCCAGTTTCGCCCTGGTCCTGAGCTGGGCCGTGTGGCTGGTCCTGGGGGTGCTCCTGCTGCTGCAGATTTGGGTCGCCACGCACCGGGAGCTGCCGCTGCCGGATTTCGCCCTGCGGGCGCTGGAGCGACGGCTCGCAGCCTCCGACGCCTCCGCCCGCTTCGGCCGGGCGATTTTCGATCCCACCGGCCGCGTGGTGCTGGAAAACGTCGAGCTTCGCGTCACCGACTACGCCACGCCGCTGCTGACGATCCGGACGGCCTATGCCCGCGTCGATTTCTGGGCGCTGCTCGTCGGCAGCCTCCGCCTGCAGGAAATCCGCCTGAGCGGCGTGGCCTTGCACCTGCCGGCCATGCTCTCGCCGTCGGGGGCCGACGAAGCGCTGGTGAGCGA
>JBAIXJ010000718.1:0-2356 GCA_037916645.1 Opitutales bacterium
TCGTGGCCATCGCCACCGTGGACCGCTGGGGCCGGAGGCCCCTGATGTTCATCGGCGCCAGCGGCATGGGGGCCAGCCTTCTCGGTATCGGGGTCATGGCCCAAGCGATGACCGATCCGGCGACGGCGGGCGCCTGGATGCTTGCCCTGATCGTCCTATATATCAGTTGCTTCGGGCTGTCGGTGGGGCCGGTGACCTGGGTCATCCTTTCTGAGATCTTCCCCACCGAGGTTCGTGGAAGAGCTCTGGGCCTGGCGGCGTTCTGCCTGTGGCTCGCCGACTACGCGGTGACACAGACCTTTCCCCTGATGGACGCGCCGGAATCTTGGTTTGTGCGGCAGTTCCACCATGCGTTTCCGTTCTACGCCTACGCCGGCTGCTGCGGGTTGCTGGTGGCCCTGGTCTGGAAATACGTGCCGGAGACAAAGGGCCGTTCGCTGGACCAAATCCATCTGGCCTGGAACCGGCACCATCGTCGCATGCGAACGGAGGATCCCTTGCCGCCTTCGTGAGCGGGTGGCCCGAAGGGATTTCGCGCCTGGCGGTGTTTTTCCCGGCGGATTTCATGGCGCGGCAGGTTGGCGAAGACGGATGCGGGTCGCCCCGCCGGATGGAACTGGCGGCGGGGATGCGGGTCGGTCGCGCCGCGCGGTGCCGGCCACCCGTGCATTGGCTTGTCGGCTGCGCCGGTGCCGTCTAGCATTCGAACCCTCCCAAAAACTCATGAGCACTTCAAATCCCTCCTTCCGTCGTTCGGCCCGGGGCCGGACTGTTCTCCTCGCCTCGATCTGCGCCCTGGGCGTCGCCTGCGTTGTCCTGCCAGCGGCACGAGCGGGCGACAAAACCGCCACGCCGGCTGCATCCGAGAATGCGCCCAGCCTGCCCCTGACGGCCACCTTCGACAAGGGCACGCCCGGCGAGCGCGGCGGGCCGTTTGTGCTGAACCTGAAGAACACCTCGCAGGAAGCCCTCAAGGTCCATGGCAAGATTCAGTATGCCGTGGCGTACCACATGAACGAGAAGGGTCGCGAGATCGCCCCCCACACCATTGCGGCGGGCGAAACCTGGTCCGTCTCCGACCTGGCCGCGGGTGACAAGATCACCCTCATGGCCCCCGGCTTCGCGCCGCTCGAGCTCGAGGCCAAATAAACGGTCCCTTCCACGGCACCGGTCCACTGCGGTAGGAAGTGACCAGACTAGCCGCCTCCACCAAGGCCCGTTCTGTCGTATCCCCCTCAGTCCAGCTTCGCTTGTCGAGCCGCGCCGGCACCTGACGATGATCGCCGCCCGCGCGGCAACGCAGAGGTACCTAGAGTGAAGCGGCAGGATGGGCCGGAGGCAGGTCAGTTGGCGATTTGCCAGTCGGTGCTCTCGGTTCCGGTGCTGACGCAATCACTGGGGACGGTACCGTGCAGGAGCCAGATAGCGACGACCCTGGAGGCGTGCCGCCCTAGAAGGCAAATCATGAAACAGATCACGCCCTTCATCATTTTCTGGCGTCTATCTTGACCGTCGCCGAATAGTCGTCGGCACTGAACTCGAGGGGAGCGCAGCTCGTCTCGCACTAGCCGCTCCCGGCAATCTGCCAGGCAGTGGAGACGGTGCCGATCGGGAAATAGCCGGTGACCGTGGTTCCATCCATGAGCCAGACGCCGACGTCGCCGCTCAGCGTGTTGCGCCAGAGGATGTCGGTCTGGCCGTCGCCGTTGAAGTCGCCGGTGCCGGCGATCTGCCAGGCGGTGGAGACGGTGCCGATCGGGAAATAGCCGGTGACCGCGGTTCCGTCCATGAGCCAGACGCCGGCGTCGCCGCTCAGCGTGTTGCGCCAGAGGATGTCGGTCCGACCGTCGCCGTTGAAGTCGGCCGACGGGAGATGGCTGCCCGGCGCCCGGATAATCAACTGGGCGGCGCCGCTGGTTGTCGAACCGATGCTGTTGTTCGCCACGCATCGATACCACCAGCCGGTCACCGCGGCCGCCGTACCCGTGACCGTCAGCGTGGCGCCGGTCGCCCCACTGTAGCCCGGACTGCTGCCGCCGTCGGACACGGCGTCCCAGTTGTTCCCGCCGTCGGTACTCACCTGCCATTGGTAATCGGGCGCCGGGTTCCCGTTCGCCGCCACCGTGAAGTCAACCCCCTGGCCCTCGAACACCCCGCGAGTGAACGGCTGCACTGTGATCACCGGCGCCCAGTTGACCGTTAGCGTCGCCGCATCGCTGGTCGCGTCGCCGGCTGCGTTGCCCGCCACGCACCGGTACTGCCAGCCGTTCATCGCCGGCGTCGTGCCCGTGATCGTCAGCTTCGCCGTCGTCGCTCCGCTGTAGGGCGGTTTGGTGCCGCCGTCGCTCACATAGCT
>JBAIXJ010000719.1:0-13003 GCA_037916645.1 Opitutales bacterium
CTCGAGGCGGCGAGCGTGCGGTGGGAGTCCAGGAGCAGCGTGCGCGGCGTGCCCAGGGCGTTGCCGTTCTCGTCCTGCGGGCACGTCTGGGCGAACATCGACCAGGCGCCGACATCGATCCACTTCAAGGGCATCGGAATCGCGGCGACGCGCAGCTGCGGGTCGCGCGACGCCGGCTCCATGATGGCGAAATCGATGCTGATCTTCTTCAGGGTGGGGAACACGTCGGCCAGCACCGGGTCCCGCCCCGGCGTGGGCCAGGCTTCCGCGATCCGGACGAGGCCGGCGTGGCTGGCCGGCTCAAAGCGGCGGAGGCATTCGAGCAGGGTGGGCGCGCGCCAGACGAACATGCCGCTGTTCCACAGAAAGCGCTGCGGGCCGGCCGCGAAATAGCGGCGCGCGGTGTCGGCATCCGGCTTTTCCTTGAACTGCTCGACGATCCGCGCGGTCCCGCCGAGGGACGCGCCGAGCTGCAGGTAGCCGTAGCCGGTGGCCGCCTCGGTCGGGGTGATGCCGAACGTGACGAGGGCCGCGGGATCCCGTTCCGCCAGTTCATACCCCAGGTTGATGATGCGCTGAAACTCGTCGACCGGCTCGATCACGTGGTCTGCCGTGAACACGGCGATGATAGCCGAGGGATCGTTCCGGGCGATGACGGCGCTCCCGAGGCCGATGGCGTTGAGCGTGTCGCGGCCCGTCGGCTCGCCGATGAACTGATCGCGCCCGAATCCCGGCAGTTCGGCGGCGACCAGGTCGGCATGCTGCTGGTTGGCGCAGACAAACCGGTTGGCGGGCGGGATCAGTCCATCGAGCCGGTCGAAGGCCAGCCGCAGCAGGCTCTTTCCGCCGACGAGCGGGATGAGTTGTTTGGGGCGCGCGGCGCGGCTCATGGGCCAGAGCCGCGTGCCGGAACCGCCGGCGATGATCAGGGCATGGCGCATGGCGGAAGGTCAGAAGCCGCGGAGGTCCGTGCTCGACCGGCGGGGCAGGCCGGGCTTCGGTCGCCGCTGGAGCACCACGTAGTCGATTCCATGTTCGGCACAATATGCACGCTTTTCGGGCCGGTCGCCATCTTCGTTTACGGCATAGAGGTCGGGCCGGAGACGGACGATCTCGGGCTCGGCGTCCAGCCAGCCCATGCCGGAGGTGACCAGGGCCTGGGTGACGTGCCGGATCGAGCCGACCATGAAGCGGCGTTCCGCCTCCGGAAAGAGGGGATGCCCGGGGCCTTTGAGCTCCCGCACGTTCGCATCGTGCCCGATCGCGACATACAGGTCGCCGAGGGCGGACACCTCCTCGAAGAACCGCACGTGCCCGGAATGGAAGGTGTCGTAGCAGCCGGTGACGATGACTCTTTTCCGGCCGGACGATGGAGCGGCGGGCAGCTCGGGAAAGCCTGCCAGCTCGCGGCGAGTGAGGACCCGGTACTCGAGGCCGGCCGCGGCGGCGGCCGCCCGCTTCGCTGGAGTGTCGGCCGTTTCGGGCACCACCCAGAGGTCGCCCCCGGCGGCGCCGGGCAGACCGGGCACCGCGTCGGGATCGACCGTCGGGCCGGAAACAGCGACCTGTTTCACATGGCGGACCGCGTCGACAACGTAGCGGCGCTCGGCCAGCGGAAACGCGGGCTCGCGGCCGGTCGCGGCCCGGATGGCCTCGTCCGACCATAGGAGCACGTGCACGTCGCCCGCCTTCGCCGCCTCATACAGATACCGGAAATCGGCGGACGTCAGGTGCTCGAAGCCGGAGGAGATGAGGACGCGCTTCATGGTGCGGTCAATCGAGGCGGATCTTGATCGCGAGGGAGCCGGGCACGGGTTCCGCCGCGACCACGGTCAGGTAGCCGCCGCCGCATCCGGAGAACATCGCGCCCGGATACCGCGATTGGCAGGAGCGGAGCATCCCGGGGAGGTCCAGGGTGATGGTCGGATGGCGGACCGTGTGCGGCAGCAGGGTTTCCCAGCAGCGCATGGTCTGGTTGAGCGAGGCCCCGAGCGCGTCGAGGTCCCGCGCCCGGATGGCCGCAAAGCAATCGCGGCCGGATTCGCCCAGGCGGCGGATCCACTCCGGGGCCAGGTTCTTGACGCCGAGCGGGGCGTAGCCCGCGGGCCGGGGCGCGACGGGGATCAGGTGCAGCACGCTCTCGAGCCAGCCCGCGATCGCCGGGTCGGTGCAGGTCTCGATGTGGCGGGGAAAAACGCCGCCGCGGTGGGCGGCATCGTAGTCGAGGCGGCTGATGCCGGGGTGGATGAGGCCGATCATGTCCTGGGTGCCGGACGGTTCCGCCTTGCCGCGGTTCTCCTCCGCATAGAGCTGCTCAACCAGCGCGGCGGGATCGCTCCGCGGGAGGCCGTCCGGCCACAGGCGTCGCGCGACCTTGCGCGAGCCCGTGGCCATGCCCGCACGTTCCATGAACTTCACGGTGGGCTCGAGGCTGGCCACCACCATCGAGCCGGGCGGAGCGGGATTCAGGCGGGAAACGAAGGGCTGGTCGATCCAGCCGCCGGCGAGCTGGATGCGGTAGGGCAGGGCCTCGCGGGCGGCGGCGGGCGGGATGGATTCCGCGGCCATGGGCGGGGGGCGCCCGGAGTCGTTGTTCACGGGCCGGGCGGCTGAAGCATCACTCGGTGTCCCGCACGGTCCGCCGGCCGGCCTTGCGGGCGAGGTACTGCTGCTCGATCCACCGATAGGTTTTCCGGAGGCCCTCGCGCAGCGGGATGCTGGGCTCCCAATGGAGAATCCGCTTGATCATGGTGTTGTCGCTGTTGCGGCCGGCGACGCCCTTCGGCGCGTCGAGCTTGTACTTGCGCTTCAGCTTCACGCCGCCGATCTGCTCGGCGAGGCTCACCAGTTCGTCGACCGAGACCAGCTCGCTCGAGCCCAGGTTGATGGGTGTCGCCAGCAGCTGGTCGCAATGCGTGATCTTGTCGATGCCCTGCACGCAGTCGTCGATGAACATGTAGCTCCGGCACTGGCTGCCGTCGCCCCAGATCTCGATCGTGCCCGTGCCGCGGTCCTTCGCCTCGATCACCTTGCGGCAGATGGCCGCCGGCGCCTTCTCGCGGCCGCCGTCCCACGTGCCCCACGGTCCGTAGACGTTGTGGAAGCGGGCGATGGCGGTGCGGAAGCCGCGCTCGGCGGTGTACTCCTGGCAAAAGATCTCCGACATCAGTTTCTCCCAGCCGTAGCCGCGCTCGGCGAAGGCGGGGTAGGCGTCGGTCTCCTTCAGCGCCCGGCAGTGCGGGTCCTGCTGGAGCTTCGTGTTGTAGGCGCAGGCGGACGAGGAGTAGAAATAGCGGCCCACGCCGGCGCGGTATGCGGCCTCGATGAGGTGCGTGTTGATGAGGATGCTGCGCAGGCAGAGCACCCGGAACCGCTCGATGAAGCCCATCCCGCCCATGTCGGCCGCGAGGTTGTAGACCTCCGCCGCCCCCTCGACCGCCCGGACGCAGTTCTTTTCCTGCGACAGATCCAGGCTCAGGCACTCGACTCCCGGCACCCGCTGGTACCAGTCGGGCAGGGGCTTTTTGTCAACCGCCCGGATCCGGGTGAAGCCCTTGCGGGCGAATTGGCGCACGAGCGAGCCGCCGATGAAGCCGCCGGCGCCGGCGACAAGGATCAAATCGTCCTTCCGGGCCGCAGTGAACGTGGTCTTGGTCATGGTGGAGAGATCCGCGGCGGGCCGCGGAAAAGGGAGGACAATAGGCGCTCCGCCGCCGGGATATCAATGGCGAAACTTCGCCGGCGCGTCGCGCGCGCCCGATCCCCGGTTTGACATCCGCGCCCGGTTGCGTCACCCCTGCGCGATTCGTGTCGATATAGGGGCTGACCACATGCGCACCCGCGTAGCCACCCGAAAAAAGAAGAAGACCGCCGGCCCGGCGCCCGCCGCGCCGGTCAATCCGCCCGCCGCCGAGCCCGCGCCGGCCTCCGCACCGATGGAGTCGCTGCGCGCGGAGGTGCTGCGCCAGCTCCGGTATTCGCCCGCGGAGGCGCTGGCGCGGGAGATCCTGCGCCACCTCAAGTACACGCTGGCGCGGGACAAGACGACCGCGACCCGGCGCGACTGGTGGATCGCCACCGCCATGGCGGTGCGGGATCGCCTGCTTGAGCGCTTCATCCAGACCATGGGCGCGCACAACGAGCAGAACGTCCGCCGCGTCTACTACCTCTCGCTCGAATACCTCATGGGGCGCCTGCTGGTGAGCAACCTGCACAACACCGGCCTGTATGCCACGGCGGTCGCCGCCACGGAGTCGCTCGGCCTCGACTTTGAGACGCTGCGGAACGCGGAGGAGGACATGGGCCTGGGCAACGGCGGCCTCGGGCGCCTGGCCGCCTGCTTCCTCGATTCCCTCGCCACGCACGACTATCCCGCGATCGGCTACGGCATCCATTACGAGTTCGGCGTGTTCAAGCAGGAGTTCGTCCACGGCCACCAGATGGAGCACCCGGACAACTGGATCATCTTCGGCGACCCGTGGGAGATCGTCCGCCCGGAGTACACGATCCGCGTCCAGCTCTACGGCGAGGTGGTCCAGGAATTCGACGACCGGGGCCACTCCCGGCCGCGGTGGGTGAACGCCAAGACGATCCTCGGCGTGCCGTACGACACACCGGTCGCCGGCTACCACACCAAGACGGTGAACTTCCTCCGCCTGTGGGCCTCGAAGGCCACGGAGGAGTTCGACTTTGCCGCCTTCAACAAGGGCGGCTACGTCGAGGCCGTGGAGGAGAAGGCCGTCGGCGAGACCATCTCCAAGGTGCTTTACCCGAACGACAAGACGGAGAACGGCAAGGAGCTGCGGCTCGTGCAGCAGTATTTCTTCGTCGCCTGCTCGCTCCGCGACATCATCCGGCGGCACCGCAAACAGCGGGACAACTCGTGGGACAATTTCGCCGACAAGGTGGCGATCCACCTCAACGACACGCATCCCGCGGTGGCCATCCTGGAACTGCTCCGGATCCTGATCGACGAGGAAAACCTGCCGTGGGATAAGGCGTGGCCGATCGTGTCCCGCACGTTCGCCTACACCAACCACACCCTCATGCCCGAGGCGCTCGAGAAGTGGGGCGTGGCCCTCTTCCAGCGGGTGCTGCCGCGCCACCTCCAGCTCATCTACGAGATCAACGTGCGCCTGATGGAGGAGTGCGAGCACCGCTGGCCGGGCGACGGCGGCCGCAAGTGGATCTGCTCCCTGATCGAGGAGAACGGCGACAAGCAGGTGCGCATGGCGAACCTCGCGGTGGTCGGCTCCCACTCGGTCAACGGCGTGGCCGCGCTGCACAGCGAGCTGCTCCGCGGCCGCCTCTTCCCGCATTTCGACGAGCTCTACCCGGGCCGGTTCAACAACAAGACGAACGGCATCACGCCCCGGCGGTGGCTCCTCCAGGCCAACCCGCGCCTCGCCGCGCTCATCACCCGCGTCCTGGGGAGCGACGCCTGGGTGCGCGATCTCGAGCTGCTGCGGGGGCTGGAGCCGCTGGCCGACGACGCCGGCTTCCGCGGCGAGTTCCTCGCGGTCAAGCACGCGAACAAGATGGACCTCGCGGCGCTGATCGAGCGCGAGTGCGGCGTCAAGGTCTCGCCCGAGGCGATCTTCGACGTGCAGGTCAAGCGGCTCCACGAGTACAAGCGGCAGCACCTCAACCTGCTCCACATCCTCGCGCTCTACCGCCGCCTGCTGCAGGATCCGAACCTCGACCTCTATCCGCGCGTCTTCATCTTCGCGGCCAAGGCCGCGCCGGGCTACGACCTCGCCAAGAACATCATCCGCGCGATCAACCTCGTCGGCGATCACATCAACCGCGACGAGCGGATCGGCGGGCGGCTCAAGGTGGCCTTCCTGCCGAACTACCGGGTCTCGCTGGCGGAGCGCATCATCCCCGGGGCGGACGTCTCCGAGCAGATCTCGACCGCGGGCACCGAGGCCTCCGGCACCGGCAACATGAAGCTCGCGCTCAACGGCGCGCTCACCGTCGGCACGCTCGACGGCGCCAACGTGGAGATGCGGGAGGAGGTCGGCGCGGACAACATCTTCATCTTCGGCCTCACGGTCGAGGAGGTCGCGGCGCTCCGGGGCAAGGGCTACCATCCGTGGGACCTCTACCGCGGCGACGAGGAGCTCCGCGCGGTGGTCGACTGGCTCGGCTCCGCCTTTTTCACGCCGACCGAGGGCACCGCCTTCGCGCCGCTGCACCGCAGCCTGCTCGAGGGCGGCGATCCCTACCTGGTGCTGGCGGACTTTCGCGCGTACAGCGACTGCCAGAAGCGGGTCGACGCCGAGTACCGCGACCGCGAGAAGTGGGCGCGGAAGGCGATCCTCAACACCGCGCGGATGGGGAAGTTCTCCAGCGACCGGACCATCCGCGAATACGCGGATGAGATTTGGAAGCTGGTGCCGGTGACGGTGCCGGACCGCAGCTCGCAGCCGCCGATTCCGGTGGAGGCGATCAGCAAGCTCGTCAACGCGGGGTAGGGCCGCGGGCCAGCCGGCCGCGCCGGAGCCGCCGGGAGGCGCAAAAGGGGCGAGAGGAATCAACGCCGCTTTGGCGCGTGGCCACCGCCAAATCGGATCGTGGTGGCCCATTCTCCCTGCGCCCGTCCCATCTCGGCGGTGATGTCTTTTGCACCGCCGAGACGGGACTCACGCCGAGGACGGACTTTGCGGTCCTCGGGGCGCAGATTCAGCCATGCGCCGCCCTCGGTTTTTGCCGGATCTGCTCGATCTCGCCGGGCGGGATGCCCAGCCATTGCAGGAACGCCTCGTGGGCCTCCGGGTGGCGGGCCTCGAAGGCGGCGTGAAGCCGGTGCTTCTGGGCGTCGGTGATGCCGGCCTCGTTGAGCACGGCGACGAACTGGTCCTTGGTGACGTGTTTCATGATGGATTTCCTGGTTGATGCGCCCCGCGGGGTGCGGGACGGCGCGCGCATCCTCCGGTGTGAAGCCGTAGTCGGGTCCAGGGAAAAACCCGCCGGGCGCGCTTTTTCCCTGGGCGTGGGTGAATCTGCCCGGATGCGCGCATATCGGCCATCGCAGCCCGCGCGGCAAGCTGGCCCCCTTGGCGCGCCGTAGCCCGGAGCCGAGTCGAACGGGCGAAGGCGGCTGCGTGCTGACCTCTGATTGCTGACCTCTGTCCTCTGACTCCTGACCTCTTTCTTCTGCCTTCCGGCCCCGCCTCACTTCGCCATCTTCGCGTTCCAGACTTCCATCATGTCCGGGGAGCCCTGGCTGCGGATGCCGTTGTCATTGAGGATGTCCTCCGTGACCGCCGCGGTCTCCTGCCGCGGCAGGACCAGCGCCTCCGTCGCCTCGCCGCTGAACTCGATCGTGATGAATGGATCCTTGCAGTCGCGCAGCACCTCCACGAGGTGCCGGAGATTCCTGATCTTCACCCCGTTGACTGCCTTCACCACGCAGCTGAACGGGGATTCATAGCCTTGGGAAAGCCGGTGCGGGAAGAACGGCGCGGGAATCACCACGAGCTGCTCGCCGGCGAACGCGGGCCTCGCGCCGCGGCGGGTGACCAGCGGATTCCCCAATTCGCTCAGGCGGCCCTCGATCGCCGCGCCGCGGCCCTGCGGGGCGCTGGTCAGCGCATTGACAAAATCGTCGGTGGCGCCGGTGAACGCCAGCGGGCCGTAGATGAAATACGACGGATACTGCCCGGTGAGGTAGAGGTAGGGCAGCAGCCGGGGACGGTCCACCGACACCGGCAGCTCGACCGCCAGCTCCTTGCCCGCGCGCACGAGGGTCAGGGGCACCTTCCCGCCGCGGACGACCTTCTGCACCAGGTACGAAAACGCGAGCGGCACGTTGCCGCCGGGCCGGACCATGCCCTGGTCGTCGATGGGGGTGCCGCCGATCTTGGTGATCACATCCCACTGCTTGAGCGGATAGGCCGGGTCGTCGCGGTAGGGCGCGTGCACGACGATGCCGTGCGCCCCGGCGGGAAGCTTGAGGTACGCGCGCAGGGCCGGATTCTCCAGCGTCTGGAAATCGTCATAGATCCCGGGTTTGCCGTCGTAGTGCCCGTCCGCGATGTCCTGGAGGAAGAGGTCGATCTCCTCGCTCGGAATGATGTAGCCGATGTTCTCCGCGCCGCCGCCGAGGCGGCTGAACGCGAGGCCGACCATCTTGTCGCCGACGATCGCCGGACCGCCGCTGTTGCCGGGATTGATCGCGGCATCGATCTGGATGCGGAGCCCCGAGACCGGGTAGTTGTAGGGGGTGAACTCGATGCGTGAGACGATGCCCTTGGTGATGGAAAGCGTGGTGCCGCCTGTCGGATAGCCGTAGACCATCACGGAGTCCTTCACGTTCGGCATCGTCGCGGCGCGCGGGACGGCGGCATGCGTCGCGAAGAAGGTTTCGTCGTCCAGCTTCAGCACCGCTAGGTCGATCCCGGGCGCGATCGCCTCCACCGACGCATTGAGCTTGTCCCCGGCCTGGTTGGGCTGGACCTGGAGTTGGCTGGCGTAAAGCACGACATGGGCATTGGTCAGGATGCGCTTGCCGTCGATGACCACGCCGCTGCCGGAAACCTCCTGCGGCGGGAGCTTGTTCCACGGCTGCGCCAGGTTCGGATAGCGCATCGTCGCGAACACCTTCACCACCGAGTTCTCGATCTCGGGGGCGGGCTTTTCAGCGGCGGGCGCCGCCGGCTCGGCGGGTGCGGCCGGGGCCGGGTCAGCGCCACGGAGGGCGGCCACGGCAATCAGCGCAGCCGCGGCGGCCGGGCCGGCAAACGAGCGGGAGAGGCGGGGCATCGGAGGCATAGGGATTGAAGACGGGGCAAGGTGCCACGCAATGGCCGCGGGACGCCAGAGATTTCTGGCTCGCCAGGAAACCCCGGCCGTGGCCCCGGGCGAATTCCGGAGGCCGGCCCGCGAAAAGCCTAGGCCTTGTACAGGGCGAAGGCGTCCTCCGCCTGCGTCCGGTCGATGACGAGGTCGGCCAGCAGGGTTTGGTTGGGACACCAGAATCCCCCGCCAGACTTGAGATCGACCGGCAGTTCGCTCACGTCATTGGCCGCGCCGGCGCTGTACCCGATGAGGTGGCTCAGCGGTGCCGCCGAGAGGCTGAACATGAGCTGCTCGCCGCTGGCGAGGGCGGTCTGCAGATCGGTGAGATCGAACAGCAGCGAGCGGTAGCTCGTGTCGTTGGTGTAGGCGTGGACGTCCTCCAGGATCTCCGCGTGAATCTTGACCATGAGGTCGTCGATTTTGAGGTTGTCGGCCGGCTCGCGCGGCGCCTCGTAGAACTCGAGGAAGTAATCCGTGACGGGGTAGCCCAGGTCGTCGGTCACTCGGGCGACCAGGTTCTGGTACGTGTGGTAGATGTCCTGGGTCGGCTGCGGGGGGAGGGTGGTGGCCGTCCGCGCCGCGCAGCGGTCGCGGTACGCGGCGTAGGCGTCGGCCGAATCGAGCGCCAGGAAATCGAGGACAAAGCCGCCCAGGTCCGCGGCGCCGGTGTCCGGCCGGGTGATGCTGGAATGGTCGCGATCCGGGAAGACGCCGAAGGCGATGGGCTGGGCGGCGCAGGGCCACGCGGTGACGCCGGCCGGCTCGTTTTGACGGTGGAAGCGGATGCTGACGCCGGCGGCGTTGAGGTTGGCCGTGCAGACATAGACCGTTCCGTCGCCGCCGTTCTTGTCGACCAGCCGGCGCAGCCCGGACTGGTAGGGCTGCGAGCCGACGAGGACCGCCGCCTTGCAGACGTCCGGCCGGTAGAACGAGTTTGCGCCGAACAGATCGCGGCGGGCGAGGGCCCACGTGTAGGGCGATCCCAGCTCGAGGCTGCTCAGGACCTGCGTGCCCGACTCGAACCCGGTGCTCCAGCCCTTGATGATGCGCCCGAACATCGTTTTCCCCAGGGCGCCGAGCGGCGAGCCGAAGTTGGCCGGCGCGAGCATCAGGTAGTGATCCACCGGGCAGGGCCGGCCGGCTTCGAGGAAGAACCGGGTCAGCCACTCCCGGGCCACGAGGCTGCCCGTCGAGTGCACCACCAGGTTGATGCCGCCGGGCCGGTCCACCGGCAGGGCCTGCCCGTCGAGAGCGGCCGCGAACGCCTTGGCCAGGTCGGGGATCGTGATCGTGTCCTCCAGCGTGATGTAGTCGCCCAGGAAGATCGGAACGACGCTGAACCCCCGGGCCTGGAGGAACTGGGCGAGCGGCACAAAGGACTTTCGATCGTCGCTGTAGCCGTGGAGGATGACGACCGGGGCCGGCATGGAGGGGAGAGGATACCAGTAGCTGGAATCAGGGCCCCGTCAACGCCCCGCGGTGGAACCGGCCCGGCAGGCGGCCCGACCCGCCACCGCAGGCCCCTGCAACTTTGCCCGCCGCCCGTGTGTGCTGAAGGACGTCAACCGTTCTCCCTTCACTGAACAACGCAACCATCCCCATGAAACGCATTCTCTCTCCTCTTGCGGCCGCCACGATTCTGGCGGCGGTCGCCGCTGCAAACCTGCCGGGCGCCGAGCCGTCGCCGGGCTACGTCGATTTCGGCAAACTGGTGCCCGCGGCCGAGGGCAAGTTCGTCGAGGTGAACCTTTCCGAGGGCCTGCTCAAGTTCGCCGCCTCCATCTGCTCCCACGAGGAGCCGCAGGCGGCCGACATGCTCAAGAACCTCAAGCATGTTCGCGTCAACGTCATCGAGTTGAACGATGCGAACCGCGCCGCGACAGTCGAACGGGTCAAGACCGTGCGCCAGGAGCTCGAGGCGCAGGGGTGGGCCCAGGTGGTCAACGTCCGCGAGGCCCCCAAGGGCGATGATGTTCAGATCTACGCCAAGACGCGCGGTGAGGAGGCCATCGAGGGCTTGGTCGTCACCGTCATCGGCGACCAGCACGAGGTCGTGCTGGTGAACATCGTCGGCGACATCAAGCCCGACCAGATCGCCAGCCTGGCGGACCGGTTCAACATCGAGCCGCTGAAGCATATCGGCCCGGCCAAACCAAAAAGCACCTGACCGCCTGACCGCGGCAGACCGGGGGCGGATCCGCCGCCCCCGTTCGCGTTGCCGCCCGGCCCGCCACGCCCGTCATTTCCCGCCATGAATTCCACCCCTGTTCCTGCGCCACGCCGCCGGCAAATCTGGCCGTGGATCGTCGGCCTCTTCCTCGCGCCCGTCGTGGCCGTGGGCGCGCTGGTCGCCAGCGTCATCCACCTCAACTCCGACGCGGCGCGCCTGCGCGACCGCATCCTGGCCGCGAGCGGCGGCGGCTGGCATGCCCGTGTGCAGCTGAATGTCAGTCCCATCATCGTCGGCGCCGTGCGCAGCGGGCTCTCGTTCGTGCACGACCTGCCCGACGAGGCCCGGCAGGCGCTGCGGGCCGTGCGCTCGGCCAGCGTCGGCGTGTACGAACAGGACGCGGGCGCGGCGACGGCGCGGCCGGGAGATTTCTGGCGTGCGGCGGACGAGAACATGCTCCGCCACGGCTGGACCCGCGTGGTCGGCGTCGTGGACGGCCGCGACACCGTCCTGATCTACCTGCCGGACGGCTCCGCGCAGGCGAAACCTTCGCGGATCTGCCTCGCCGTGTGCAACGACCGGCACCTCGTGGTCGTGTCGGCGTCCATCCGGCCCGACGCGCTGGTGAATCTCGCCCAAAGCGAGATGGCGCGGCACGGGCGGATCAGGCTCTGAGATCGCATCGCCGGGGATGCCCGGATGCTTTCGGCCCCCGGGAAATTGAACGATGTTAACCAATAGTTGACATCGGTTTTCGGGCGAACGGATCCGTCGCGTAGGCCGATTCGCGCTCGGCGGAAGCCGCCAATAAAGGGTTTGTTTGCGGCCACGGGAGCGGTCAGAAGAACGCTGGCGCTCCCCATGGCCTCGCCCTCCTCCGCCCGCAGCCTTCCGACCGTCGTCCACCTCGACGCGGACGCGTTCTTCGTCTCGGTGGAGCAGGCCCTCGATCCGTCGCTGCGCGGCCGCAAGGTCGCCGTCGGCGGCCGGGAGCGGGGCATCATCTCCTCGGCCAGCTACGAGGCGCGGGCCTGCGGCGTCTACACGCCGATGCCGACCGCGCGCGCCCTCAAGGTCTGCCCGGATCTCGTCCTCGTCCGCCACACCGCCGGCCGCTACGGGGAGTATTCGCGCCGGTTGTTCGACCTGTGCGAAACCCTGACGCCGCTGGTGGAGCGGCGCTCGATCGACGAGGGCTTTCTCGACCTCGGTCCGTGCGGGTTCCGGGACGCGGCGGCGGTGCAGGACGCGGTCCGCGCGCTCCAGACGCGGATCGACCGCGAACTCGGGCTCCCGGTCTCCTTCGGCCTGGCGGCCAACAAGCTTGTGGCGGCGATCGCCAGCAAGCTCCGCAAACCGCGCGGCTTCGTCGTGGTGCCCCCGGGGACTGAGGCGGAGTTCCTCGCCCCGCTCGACGTCGCCCGCCTGCCGGGCATCGGCGTGAAAACCGAGGCGACGCTGAAGGCCCGGGGGATCCGGCGGATCCAGGACCTCCTCGACCGGCCGGAGGACGAACTCCGGGCGCTGTTCGGAGACCACTGGCGCGGGGTGCGGCGCCAGGCGCGGGGCGAGGACGACGCCGCGGTCGAGACGGAGGACGAGGCCGCAAAGTCCTATTCGGAGCAGGAGACCTTTTCGCGTGACATCGGCGACGCCGGTGAGATCGAGCGCATCGCCAAGCGGATGATCGACGAACTCATGCCGAAGATCCGAGCCGACGGGAAGCGGGTGCGCACGCTGACGATCAAGGTGCGATACCCCGGGATGGAAAACGAGTCGGCCGCGCAAAGCCTGGCGGCTGGCAGCGATCTGGAGTCCGCGTTCTATCCGCTGGTGCGTCCGCTGCTCAAAAAGGCGTGGCAGCGGCGGCGGCCCCTCCGGCTGGTCAGTGTCCGGTTCTCCGGCGTCGACGACGGTCCGGCCCAGCTCGAGATGTTTGCGCAGGCCGACGAGAAGCGCCGGCGCCTGGCGGCGGTGCTGGATCGCCTCAACGAGGGCGGGGCCGCGCCGGTGGTGCAGCACGGGCACCAA
>JBAIXJ010000720.1:0-6107 GCA_037916645.1 Opitutales bacterium
GAAGACCGGCCAGGAGATGTCCGTCCGCTCGCGGGAGAAGGCGTGGGGCATGACGGGCTACCCGGAGGTCTTTGCGACCATGATGGGCGAGCTCAAGCCGGAGGTCGCGGCCGACCTCCAGAAGCGGGTGACGCAACAGAAGGCGCTGGCCGCGGCCGCGGCGTTCCAGTCGGCGAGTCTCGCGGACATCCTGGCGCCGTCCGATGAATTCGTGGTCCTGGCCCGGGAGCGCAACCGGGCGCTCATCGCCGCCAAGAACCAGCAACTGCCGAAGATCCTGCGCGATTCGAAGACCGAGGAGCTTTCCGCGCTGGTGACCAAGATTGAACAGACCATCCTCGATCTGGATCACGAAAGCGAAGTCGCCAAGGATCGCGCCCAGCGCGCCACGGAGGCCGGCACCGACCCGTGGCAGATCGAGGAACTGCGCGGCCTGACCATCAGCTATCGCGAACGGATCGAACTGCTCAAGCCGGTCGCCGCCGCGCTCCGGGAGGAGATCGCCAACCGCAGCCGCTAGGGCGGTCTCCGATGCCGATCACCATGGCATTCCCGGGATTCACCAATCGTTGCCTGCGCACCTGGGCTGCCGCCATCGCGCTGGGCGTTTGCGCCGGCCGCGCGACCGCGGCCGAACCCTCCTACGAGGCCCAGCTCAGCTCCCAGCCCCGGCCCTCGGCGGTGCGATTCGACTTCGAGGCTTCGCTGCAGGTCGAGCACGTGATCACGCCGGAAATGCAGGCGGTGTGGCGCAAATCGCTCAGCGAGGCCCAACTGGCGGAATATCGCCGGGCCATGCGCGCCGCCCTGGCCAACGACCTCCGACAGTCAGGCATCTTCGCCAAGTGCGAACTGATCACCGGGACGGACAACAGCTACCTCGGCATTGGCGCCGCGCCGGTCACCCCCGAGCTCGGTCTGGGGAAGGATGTCCGGGGTCTGGTCGTCGCCAATCTCACTCCCAAGGGGCCGGCCGCGCAGGCCGGCCTCGCGGTGCGGGACGTCATCCTCACGATCGATGGCACCCCGCTGGCATCGTGGGAGGACCTGCGCGTGCTCACCTCGCGGATTCCGCCCGGTACCGCCGTCAAGGTGAAATACCTCCGCGGGGGCGCGGCCGCCGAAGTCACCGTGGTCCTCGGTCGATTCGAAGATGCCATCACCAGTCCGTTTCTCATCCGCATCCAGAGCGAAGAGTTCGTCGCGGGCGATTGCCAGCTGCGCATCACCATCCGGGTCGTGGACCTCGCGACCCGCCAGGAAATCTCCGGCAAGGTGGCCCAGAATTCCATCGGGAAGCGGCCCGTCATCGCGCACCGCAAACCCGGCCGCACACCGCGGAGCGTGGCCGAGGCGATCCGGGACACCATGGCCGCGCTCAAGCCCGCCATGACTACCGACCTCCAGGCCTACCTCGAACAGCGCCGACTGCAGGCCATCGACCGGGAAATCGCCGGCTTCTCGAGCGCGCCCCTGGCCGATCTCCTGGTGGCCTCGGATCAAACGGTCGCCATGGCGCGCGCCCGCAACCGCGCGATCATCGCGGCCAAGACAAAGCAGCTCCCCGCGCTGCTGCGCGACTCCAGGACCGACGATCTCACCGCGCTCGCGGTCCGCCTCGAGCAGACCGTCCTCGACCTGAACCACGAGAGCGAGCTGGCCAAGGATCGCGCCCAGCAGGCCGTCGCCGATCCGCCGGCGTCGTCGGGCACCTTATCCAATTTCTTTGCCGACGGCGGGGCCTCCGGCCGCGGCCATGGCCGGGGCCAGCCCGGCGCTGGGCCCCGTTCCGGCCCGAGCGTCGAGGATCTGCGCGACCTGTCCATCAGCTACCGCGAGCGCATCGAGCTGCTCAAGCCGATCGCCGCCGCGATCAAGGAGGAAATCGCCAACCGCAACCGGTGAGACCCCCGATCCCCGTCGGTCCGTTTTCCAGCAATGAACACTTCTCCGCTCCTGATCCGCCCGCTGCATGCGGCTCTCGCGGCCGGCATGGCCCTTCTGATCGCCGGCTGCGCCAGCAGTGTGAACTTTTCGTCGGCCACGTACAAAGCCATGCTGACCTACCAGCCCGAGCGCTCGCCCACCCAGATTGACGCCACGGTGGCGCTGGAGGTCACCCATAAGCTCTCCCCGGAGGTCCGGGCCGAATGGAAGAGGTATTTCGGGCAATCCGATGCGATGGCCGACAACTATGGGCACGCCGTCGCCGAGGTCATCAGCGACGATATCGTGAATTCCGGGGTCTTCTCCCGCATCAATCCCGCCTCGCCTGATCTCATCGTGACGATCCAGAGCGAGGAGCTGATGAAACCCGCGCCTTTGGTGCGCGCTACCGTCGAGGTCACGGACGCGGCGACGAAGCAGGTCATCTGCCGGCGCACCCGCGAAGCCAGCCCCGGCTCCACCCGCCGGGACTACCAGTTGAAGCCAGCCCTGCAGCGGATGATGGCCGCGCTCCGCGCGGACATGGTGACCGACATCCTCGATCGTATCCACCGCAACCGGAAACAGGCCGAACAGACCCAGGCTGAAGCCTTCGCCAAGGCGACGCTGCCCGAGCTGCTCGTGGCGTCGGACCAGTCCGTGGCGACCGCCCGGGAGCGAAACCGCGCCATCATCGCGGCCAAGAACCAACAGCTCCCGGGCATACTGCGGGACCAGAAGACCGATGACCTCACCGCCCTCGTCGTCAAGATCGAGCAGGTGGTGCTGGACCTGAACCACGAGAGCGAGGTGGCCAAGGACCGCGCCCAGCAGGCCGCCGCCGCCAATGGCGACCAACGGCAGATCGAGGCGCTGCGCGACCTCACCATCAGCTACCGGGAGCGCATCGAGCTGCTCAAGCCCATCCTCGCCGCCATCAAAGAGGAAATCGCCAATCGGAACCGATGAGCGCCCGCGCCTGAGACATTCCTGATCCCGCCCATCTCTGCCAGCCTAGTGAAAACCTCCCGGCCCTCCGTCCGCCGGCCCTGCTTGGGCCTGGCCGCTGTCGCCGCCCTCCTTCTCGGCGCCGCCCGGGCGACCGGCTCGACCGCGCTTACCTATGACGTGGCTCTGCGGGCGGTCCAATATACGCCGGCCCGCTCCCCAATCCGCCTCGATGCCACCGCCACGGTCCAGGCCAGCTATTTTCTTCCCCCCGAGATGCGGCAATCGTGGACGAGTCGCGGCTGGCCGGACGAGGCGATCGACAACCACCGCAAAGCGGTGGCCGCCGTTCTCGCGAACGACGTGTCTGCTTCGGGGCTTTTCGCCCGCATCATCCCGTTGGGTGGACTCAAGCCCGATTTTGCCGTCACCGTCCAAGCCGAGGCACAACGCCCGCTCTTGCGAGTGACCATCCGGGCCACCGATCCAGCCACGGGCCAGGAGCTATCGGCCCGCACCCGCGAGGCATCCCTCGACAACGGTCGCGGAGGAGCGCGCGACCTGAAGACCGTCCTTCCGGATCTCATGGCCGCCCTCAAGGCCGACCTGGCGTCCGATCTGCAACTGCGGATGCGCCGGCAGGCCGCGCTGGCCGCTGCGGCCGCGTTCCCCACCGCCAGCCTGGCGGACCTGCTCTCCGGGCGCGACGAGTTGACCGTCGGCGCCCGCGAGCGCAACCGCGCGCTCATCGCCGCCAAGACCCGCCAGCTGCCGGCCATCCTGCGCGACGGGAAGTCCGACGAACTCGTCGCGCTGGTGGTCAGGATCGAACAGGCGATCCTCGATCTGGATCACGACGGCGAATTGGCCCGGGACCGCGCCCAGCAGCTGGCCGCCACGAACGGCGATCCCGCGCAGGTCGAGGAGATCCGCGGTTTGGGCATCAGCTTCCGCGAGCGCATCGAGCTGCTCAAACCAATCCTCGCCGCCCTCAAGGAGGAGCTCGCCAACCGAAACCGGTGACGCCGCGGCCGGCCGCCTCAGGCCCGGGCCGCGGCCGCCGCCTGCAACTCGACGAGCATCCCGGGCACCGCAGCCTCCAGTTCCGCCAGCAGGCCCGGCACCCGGTCGTGCTCACCTCCCTCTTCCGCCAGGCGCTCGATGTCGGCCGCGATCTCTGAAATCCGCTCGTTGCCGGCGAAGGCGAGCGATCCCCGCAGGCGGTGGCTCGCGTCGGCCAGCTCCTTCCAGCGGGCGGCGTCATGGAGCCCGCGGAGCACCGGAACCTCGGCCCGCAACTGCCGCATCAGGGTGTCCAGCAGCTCGCGCTGCATCGTCCGGTCCCCTTCGGACACGCGCTCCAGGTAGGCGAGATTGATGTGCCGGAATTCGCCGCTCACGGTTGCAGGGCCCACGATACCTCCAATGGCGTTTCGCGCCGGCGTCAGCCGGCTGCGGCGAGAAACCGCTCCAGCCGCCGCCGGACCCGTTCGCGCCCGAGGATGCGAAACATGCCGGTCAGGTTGGGGCCGACCGCGGTGCCGGACACCGCCAACCGGGCCGGCGCCTGGTAGTCGCCGAACCCCAACCCGTGGGCCGCCGCGGTTTGTTTGATCACCGCCTCCAGCGCGGCATCGGTTGAGAAATCCGCCGTCTCGAGCGCGGCGCTCAGCTCGCGCAGCCGCGCCCGGGGGTCGCCCTTGGCCATGACCTTGTCGCGCACCTTCGGGTCGACGGCAAATTCCTCGGTGAAAAAGTAGGCCGTGTAGGCGGGCAGCTCGTCCACCGCCTTGATCTTCGGCTGGCAGAGCAGCATCACCTCCCGGAAAAACGCCGGATCCGCCTGCAGCGCGGCCGTCGCGTTCTGCCGCTCGAAATGCGCCCGGGCGAGGGCCACGAAGCGGTCGGCCGGCAGCTCGAGCAGGTACGCCATGTTCATGTGCGCGAGCTTCTTTTCGTCGAAACGGGCGTTGCTCTGGTTGACGGCCGGGAGGTCAAAGAGGCGGACGATTTCCTCGAGCGGCATCTTCTCGCGGTCTCCGCCCGGATTCCAGCCGAGCAAGCAGAGGAAGTTGACCAGCGCTTCGGGCAGGAAGCCGCGCCGCTGGTACTCCTCGATCAGGGCGCCCTGGTCGCGCTTCGACATCTTGCCGGGGCCGTTCTGCTTCAGGATGAGCGGGAGATGGGCGTAGACCGGCAGCGGCGCGCCCAAGGCCTTGAACAGCTCGAGGTGCTTGCTCGTGTTCGACAAATGGTCTTCGCCGCGGATCACGTGCGTGACGGCCATCGCGATGTCATCCACGACATTGACGAAGTGAAACACCGGCTGGCCGTCGGAGCGGAAGATCACAAAATCCTTCTCCTCCGTGCGCTCGACCCGGCCGCGGATGGCGTCGTCGATCACCTGCGGCTGGCCCGAGATGCGGAAGTAGGTCGCGCCGTCCTTCTCGTAGACACGGCCCGTCCCGCGCAGCCGCTCGAGGTGCTCCCGGTAGACGGCCGCCCGCTCGCTCTGCCGGTAGGGGCCGTGGGCGCCGCCGACCCGCGGGCCCTCGTCCCAGTTCAGCCCGAGCCAGGTCAGGCTGTCGTAGATGACATTGAGGAAGGCCTCGCTGTTGCGCTCCTTGTCCGTGTCCTCGATGCGCAGGATGAAGACGCCGCCGGTGTGGCGGGCGTAGAGCCAGTTGAACAGCGCCGTGCGGGCGCTGCCGATGTGGAAGAACCCGGTCGGGCTGGGGGCAAAACGGACGCGGACTTGCGGCATGAGGTCGGGAGGGGCAGGTTTCCGGCATCCATGCCGAGAGAGCACGATGCCGCCACGAATCCAGTGAATCCGGACGCCGCTGTCAAAGAATCCTCTCCGGCCGGGGTGGCGGCGCTGGTCGCCCGCCTCGCCGACGCCGGCCGGGCCGCCGGGTTCGGCCTCGAGACGATGGGGGAAATCGGCGGGGTGCCCCTGATCGCCCTGACGAAGCCGGCGGCGCCCGGCCGACCGCAGCTCTACCTCTCCGCCGGCATCCACGGCGACGAACCGGCGCCTCCGCGGGCGCTGCTCCGGTTGCTGAGGCAGGGCTTCTTCGACGGCCGTGCCGCGTGGCACCTCTGTCCGCTGCTGAACCCGGACGGCATGGCGCGCGGCACCCGCGAAAACGCCGCCGGGCACGACCTCAACCGCGATTACCGGTCCGTCCAATCGGCCGAGGTTCGGGCGCACATCGGCTGGCTGCGCCGCC
>JBAIXJ010000721.1:0-2258 GCA_037916645.1 Opitutales bacterium
GTTTCGCGTCGGTCGTGATCTGGACGGGCGCCGGGGCGGACAACAACTGGACCAACGGGGGCAACTGGCTGGCCGGCGTGGCGCCGGCCACGGGAGACGACGTGACGCTCGGCTCCATGCGGCGCTACTTCACGTCGCTCAACGATTACGCGACGGTCAATTCGCTGACCTTCGACGGCGAGTACCATGAAATCGACTCCTCCGTCATCGCCACACTGACCATCGGCGGCGGCGGGATCACCACCAACGGCGACAACGTCCGCTTTGATTCGCTGATGCCCATTGTCGTCAACGCCTCGCAGGCCTGGACCATCAACGGCAGCTACACCGGCAGCGCCAGCGATTACGGCCTGCTGCGCGTCGACGGCTCGATCAGCGGCTCCAGCATCGCCAAGGGCGGCGGCGGCCGCCTGACGCTCACCGGCGCCAACTCGTTGAACGGCTTTTTCACGCTCGTGCCGGGGATCCTGGGCGGGGGCAACGACTCCGCCCTGGGCACGTCGACCCTGATCATCAACGACTCGGGCCTCGGCTCGACGATCGAAAGCTGGGGCGGCGACCGCTCCCTGGCGAACGCGGTCCAGGTCAACACCAACTTCTCGCTCAACACCAACCTGGGAGCATTGACGTTTACCGGTCCGGTGACCCTTCGGGCTTCGCCGGTGGTCACCATCACCGGTCCCAGCCCCGTCACGCTCACCGGGACAGTGAGCGAATCGGGCGGCAGCCAGCTGATCACGCTGACCGGCCCCGGGACGCTCGAAATCCTGGGCACCATCAACACGACGGGAGGAGCCAAGGTCACGGACGGACGACTGCTATTTGGCGCGACCTCCCTCCCCGCCTCGGGAACCCTCCTCTCCACGGGCGCCGGCTACATCGGGACCTACCTTTCCGAGGGGGTCCAGACAGGATTCCTCGACCGTTTCGACAAGGCGGCGACGGACGGATCTATTGGCTTTGACGGCGGCTACCTGATCCCCTCCATCAACCTGACGGGCTTTAACGCCTCGGCCCGGCTGGGCTCGAGCACCAGCGCCACCTTGGGGGGCACCATCACCCCCGCGGGCCTCACCTACAGTTTCGGTGGTGGCGGCGGGACCCTCCAAGTCAGCAGCAGCCTGTCCGACCCGGTCGGGGGCGCTCGCAACGTCGTAGTCCGCTCGGACCTTGGCCAAAGCCTCACCCTGATCCTTAACGGCACCAACAGCTATACGAACGGCACAACAGTTCAGGATTCCGCGCTGCGCTTCA
Organism: Opitutales bacterium; assembly: GCA_037916645.1. Lineage (GTDB taxonomy): Bacteria > Verrucomicrobiota > Verrucomicrobiia > Opitutales > Opitutaceae > Fen-1467. Next base: position 1,255 of record JBAIXJ010000721.1, read on the forward strand.
CCAACGTCGAGGCGCTGCCGGTCTCCGGGTCGATCACCGTCAACAACCGCGGCTACGTCGGGTTCGACTACCTGAACGATCTCACGGCCTTCCGGCCGCGGCTCTCGCAGTCTGCCGCCAGCAACACCATCGTCGGCTACGACAATCCGGTTCCCACCACCCCGCTCATCGTTTCCGGGGCGATCGACCTGTCGGGCTACCCGAACGATTATCTGAACGGCATCTTCACCTATCTGGGAACCAGCACCGACCTCACGTTGACCGGGGCGCTCACGCCGGCCGGTGGGACGACCGAATCGTGGCGGTTCGCCGCGGCAAAAACCGGCCATCTGACCGTAGCCAGCGATCTGACGGGCGTCCGGGGCGTGATCGTGAATCTGCCCAATGATTTCATGGGCGACTACAACAAGAACACCGGGCAGTTCATGGGGCCAACCAGCACGGTGACGCTGACGGGGAACAACACCTACAGCGGCAGCACCACCTTGCAGGGCGGGCGTCTCGAGCTCGGCAACGCCAACGCCCTCGGCACCGGGAGCCTGACGGCCTACAACTCAACCCTGGCGGTGTCGACCAGCGGCCTCACGATCGCGAATCCGATCGTCAATTCGACGGGAGGCAACCTCGACGGATTCCACCTCGAGGCCAGCGACGCCGCCCACAGCTTCACGCTTTCGGGCGGCATCACCGGCAGCGGCACGCTGTACAAGGAGGGCGCCGGCAGCGTGACGCTCACCGGGAGCGTGAACCTGCCGAATGCCGGCGGCGACGTTGGCACCTATTACAGCGACGTGGAGGTGCGCGGCGGCACGCTCAACATCAGCAGCCCGTTCACCATCGGCGGAGAGCTGAACCTCTTTGACGGCACGACGGTGAACGTGGCGGCCGAAGCTCCGGTGAACGTCGGGGGCCTGTTCACCGAGGAGGCGCCCGGCGGCACGGGGGTCGTCAGCCTCGGAACCGGAACGGTCCTGACCATCGATACCACGGCGGCGAACAGCGAT
>JBAIXJ010000722.1:0-2344 GCA_037916645.1 Opitutales bacterium
CCCAGGTCCGCGTGACCATGAACATGGTGCCCGCGGCGGCGGCGGTGATCCCGTAGATGTCGGTGTAGAAGTTCGCGAGGTAGATCGCAAACGTCTGCCAGAACAGACAGCTGGCCACGTCGCCAAACCCGTAGCCCACTTTCTCAGACAGCCGCAGCTTTCCGGGGGCGGGATCCATGGGTGGGGTATTTCGGGGTTGGGGACTGCCGTGGGATGATTTGAATCTGTCGGCGGCCCGGCGCTATGGGTGCGATCGGATCCGCAGCGCGCGGCGGTGGGTCAGACCATGGGCGGCTTTCCCAGGGCGATTCAGCCGGCGCTCCAATCGATGCGCACGACGATTCCGTCGGCGTCATTCGGGTAGCGCAGCAGCAGCGTGTCGCCCTCGGCCTGGGGGGTGACCGCCACCGGGGTGCCCGAGGTCGTGAACGCCTTGATGCTCACCGGGCGCCGGGATCCGGCGAGCACGCGCGCCGCGCCGTTCGTGGCGGAGGGCGCCTGCACCACAAACGAGGTGAGGCTCACGGATTCGTGAAAGGCGCGCAGCCGGCCGGAGGCATGCGGCGCGCGGCGGAAGGCCGGGGCCGGGTCCAGCGCCGCGAGGAAGGCGTTGGTCTCCGGGGGAATCACGGGATCGTTCAGCACCGCAAGCGCGGGACTGAAGAGATCCACGTACCGCCCGGGCAGGGTGTACGGATGCTGCAGAGTGCGGAGCGCCGTGTAGGGGCCGCGGCGGACGATGAAGCAGTCGCCCTCCCGATAGACGCCCCCGGCGTGGGTGAACGCGCGCTGCGCGAGCATGGCCACCACGGCCGGGCCGTTGGCGGAGGTTTTGAAGAACCCCGGCGAAATCCCGACGAAAAACACGGTTCCGCGGCCGGCCCGCGCCTCCCAGATTACGGCGCCCTTGCCGCCGCCCAGGCGGTACAGCACCGTGGCGCCGGAGGGCGGCTCATAGATTGTGACCAGGTAGGTCGGGTTCGAAATCGAGTTGTCGGGTTCGATCTCCCAGAGGTTGGCCCGGCGCCGGCATTGCTCCTCGCCCGGGGCGGGGCCGAGCGCCACGGTGACGGGGACGGCCCCGGCGGTGCGCAGGGGGGCCTCGGGCTCGAGGACCGCTTGGCTCCCAACCGTGTCGAACACGCGCGGCTTGGTGACGGGGAGACCGAGTTGCGCGAAAAGCTCCTCCAGCGGCGAGGCGAAGCCGGCGCGAGCCCACCACGAATCGGCGACGCCGTTGTAGGCGTCGGTGCCGCCGAAGCACACGAGCGCGCCACCCTGTTTGGCCCATTCGGCAAGGGCACGGTTCTGGGCGGCATCCGTGGGCTTGAGAAAGTCGTACGAGAGCATCACGCACCTGGCGTCCGCCAGGTAGCCGGGCTCGGCGGCGCGATCGAGCGAGAGCACGTCGACCGGCAGCCCGCGCTGCACGAGGGGGGCGGAGATGCCGTAGAAACCGTCGAAGTCGCTCGGGAACGGTTCGGCCCGCTGCCACGACATGGAATCGGAGACCAAGGTGGCGAAACCCCGGCTGCCGGCTTCGACCCGCCCGTCGGCGTAGCGACAGATCTCACCGAGCGCGCCGGCGACCGTGTTGATGATGGTTTCGTAATCCTTCGGAATCTTGCCGTAGAGCCGGTTGGGCCAGATCTGCGGCTGGAACCGGTCGACCGCGGGGAAGAGCAGGGCCGAGACGACGTTGTCGCCGTACCGGCGGCGGTAGAAGTCGAGCGAGAGGGCCGGGCTGTCGCCCCAGGGATCCGTCATCATCCAGAGCTGCTTTCCCGTGCCGCGGATCTGATGGTAGAGGGAGGAGTACTGGAGATAGCTGTGGTCGAAGGGCTCGTTCCAGACCTCCGCGATTACCTCGTCCAGCACCGGTATGTCGATGAGGCGGTGGTGGGGCGCCCCCATGCCGATGTCGACGTAGCCGGGCTGGCTGTGCATGGCCAGCATCAGCGGCAGGGACGGGCGGCGCCGTTTCACGTCGTCGAGGATGCTCTCCACCCAGCGGCGGACCAGAAAGGCCTTCAGCTGTTCGGCCTTGTAACGCGCGCCAACGCTTTCGTGCGGCGGTTGCCAGGGCGTGCCGTAGTGGGCGAGCCACTCGTCCTTGAAGGCCCGCGAGTACCCGGCGTTGGCCCAGATCTCGGGCTCGTCGAAGCAGAATCCGGCGACGTCGTCCGTCAGGAGATCCTCATAGAAGTGTTTGGCGAGTTCGATGCGCGCGAGGGTCGGAATCTCGTACCGGTCCATGCGCCGGATCACCACCCGCTTGCCGTGCTTCTTTTCCATGAAGGCCGGGAGATCGTCGGAGATCGGGCCCACGCCCAAGTCGATCGGA
>JBAIXJ010000723.1:0-3386 GCA_037916645.1 Opitutales bacterium
TGGATGTCGGACGGGCCGCACGGCGTGCGGGAGGACGTCCATGCGAACGACTGGTATCCCGCCGGGCGCACCGACGACTTCGCGACCTGCCTGCCGGTGGGGATCGCGCTCGCGGCGACGTGGAACCCGGATCTCGCGCAAGCGTACGGCGACGTGATCGGCGACGAGGCGCGGAAGCGCGGCAAGGACATCATGCTCGGCCCCGGCGTGAACCTCATGCGCACGCCGCTCAACGGTCGCAACGCCGAATACTTCGGCGAGGACCCCTGGCTGGCGTCGCGGATGGCCGTTGCGTACATCCGCGGCGTGCAGGCGCACGACGTCGCGTCCTGCGTGAAGCATTTCGCGGTCAACAACCAGGAGACCCAGCGCAACTCGATCGACGTCGAGGTGGACGAGCGTCCGCTCCGCGAGCTCTATCTGCCGGCCTTTGAGGCGGCGGTGCGCGAGGCGCAAGTGTGGGCGGTCATGGGCGCCTACAACAAATTCCGGGGTCAATTCTGCGGCCAGAACGAATACCTGCTCAACCGGGTCCTGAAAGGCGAGTGGGGCTTCGCGGGACTGGTGATGTCGGATTGGGGCAGCACGCACGACACCCGCGAGGCCGTCGTGAACGGCCTCGACCTCGAAATGGGCACCCGGCGGCCGTACCACCAGTTCTACCTGGCGGACCCGTTTCGCGACGGGCTGCAAAAGGGCGACCTGCCCATGGCCGCGCTTGACGACAAGGTGCGGCGCAACCTGCGGGTGATGTTCGCCACGCACGCCTTCGATGCCCGGCCCGCGGGCGCGATCAACACCAAGGCCCACCAGGCGACCGCCCGGCGCGTCGCCGAGGAAGGGCTCGTGCTGCTCAAGAACGACCGCCAGACGCTGCCGCTCGCGCCCGACCGGCTCCAGTCGGTCGCGGTGATCGGCGACGATGCCGTGCGGCTGCAGGCCTACGGCGGCGACAGCGCCCGCATCAAGGCATTCTACGAAATCAATCCGCTCGAGGGCGTCCTCCGCCGGGTGGGCGACAAAGTGACCGTGACCTTCGCCGAAGGCTACCGCCGCGACGGGGACGCCGCCACGCTGGCGGCGCGCGCCGTGGCGGCGGCGAAGGGCGCGGACGTCGCGATCGTGGTCGCGGGCCTCACCCGCCAGCGGCCGTTCGATTGCGAGGGCGCGGATCGGAAAGACCTGCAGCTGCCGTACGGCCAGGACGCCTTGATCCGCCAGGTGGTGGCGGCCAACCCGCGGACGATCGTGGTGCTGATCTCGGGCGGGCCGGTGGATATGAGTGGCTGGCTGGAGCAGGTGCCCGCGGTGGTGCAGGCCTGGTATGGCGGCATGGAGGCGGGCAACGCCATCGCCGGCGTGCTGTTCGGCGACGTGAATCCGTCGGGCAAGCTGCCGTGCACATTCCCGAAAAAACTGGAGGACACGCCGACCTTTGCCGGCGGGGCGGACGCGTATCCGGGCGTGAACGGCGTTGAACATTACACCGAGGGCCTGCTGGTCGGCTACCGGTGGTTTGACACGAAGTCCGTCGCCCCGCGGTTTCCGTTCGGCTTCGGCCTTTCCTATACGACCTTCGACTACTCCAATCTCCGCCTCGTCGCGGGCACGGACGCGCAGGGGCCGGTCGTCACGGTGCAGTTCGACGTGGCCAACACCGGCGCGCGGGCCGGCGCGGAGGTGGCGCAGGTCTACGTGCGCCAGGCTCATCCGCGTCTGCCCCGGCCCTTCCAGGAGCTGAAGGGCTTCCAGAAGGTCCTGCTCCAACCCGGCGAAAAGCGGACGATCTCGATCCCGCTCGGCCGGCGCGCCTTCGCCTATTTTGATCCGGAGCGGCGCGGTTGGGTCGCGGACCAGGACGACTTCACGATCGCGGTCGGCGGTTCGTCGCGCGAGTTGCCGCTCGCGGGCGAATTCGCGTTGGCCCGGGCGGCGTTTGAGCCGGTGGCGGCCAAAGATTGAGTCGCCGGCCGCGGCGGACGGGGCAGACTCGAGCCGATCGGGTTTTCGCCATGAGACTGCTGGTCCTCGCCGTCGGTGCTTCCGCCCTGGCGGCGCTGCGCGTCGCGGGCGCCGGCGTCGCCGGGTCGCCGCCGGCGGACGAGCTCGCGCGCGGGCAGGTGATGGCGAAGGTCGTGTGCCGGGCGGATGCGACGCAGAGCTACGCGCTTTATCTGCCGACGACTTACGATCCGGCGCGCCCCTGGCCCATCCTGTACTGTTTCGATCCCGGTGGACGGGGCCGCGTGCCCGTGGAACTGTTCCGCGGCGCGGCGGAGGAGTTCGGCTACGTGGTCGCCGGCTCGAACAATGCGCGCAACGGCCCGTGGGAGGACTCGCTGCGGGCCATCGACGCGCTGCTGCGCGACGCCGGTGCGCGCCTGTCCCTGGACGCGCGGCGCAGCTATACGGCCGGCTTCTCGGGCGGCGCCCGGGCGGCAAGCGCCGTGGCGGTGGCGGGTCTGGTTCGGGGCGTGATCGCCTGCAGCGGGGCGTTCGCCGGCGGCGAGACGCCGCGGAAGGTGCCCTTCGTGTTTTTCGGCACGGCGGGCGTCGACGACTTCAATCTGCCCGAGATGCTGCGGACGGACGGCGAGCTGGACGCGCGGAACAGCCCGCACCGGGTGGTTTTCTTTGCGGGCGGCCACGACTGGCCTCCGCCGGAGGTGGCGCGGGAAGCGGTGGAGTGGCTGGAACTGCAGGCGATGCGGGCCGGGACGCGACCGCGCGACGCGGCGTTCGTCCAGGGCCTTCTGGATCGGCGCCTGTCCGCGGCGGCTGCGCTCCCGCCGCCGGAGGCCTGGCGCGAGTACCAGTCCCTGGCGCGGGATTTCCAAGGACTCGCGGACACCGCGGATGCGGCGCGGCGGGCGGAGGAGCTGGGCCGCTCTCGCGAGGTGCGTGCCTGGCTGAAAGAGCAGCGCGCGCTGGAGCAGCGGCAGATTGACCGGCAGGACGAACTCGAACGCTACTCCCGCCAGGACGAGTTCTCGTGGCTGCGGGACACGGTGGACGCGCTGCGGAAGCAGGCGGCGGCGCCCGCCGATTCGCCGGACCGGCGGCTCGCGCGGCGGGTGATGGCGGGGGCGGGAATCACGGCGCTCGAGCAGGCCCGCCTGGAGGAAACCCAACGCAATTACGGCGAAGCGGTCCGGCATATGGAGCTGGCGGCACTGCTCCAGCCGGAAAATCCGGGAGCGCATTACCGTCTGGCCCGGGTGCGCGCCCTGCATGGCGAACGGGGGCCGGCGCTCGAAGCCCTGCGGGCGGCCGTGGCAGCCGGCTTCAAAGACGCGGCGCGACTGGAGCAGGACGCGGCGTTTGTCGGATTGCGGCGCCAGCCGGCATACCAGGAGATCCTGGCCGGGTTGCGCCGTTGAGATGGC
>JBAIXJ010000724.1:0-1940 GCA_037916645.1 Opitutales bacterium
GATCACGACCAGCAGGGCCGCCGGCAGCGTGGCGGTCACGGTCTTGGTCAGCAACGCCAGCACAAACAAACCCAGCGCCACGGCGTACGGCCCCGGGCGCCGCTCCCGATCGAAGCGCAGGTAGAGCAGCGCCGCGGCCAGATAAAAGACCGCCGAAAGCGTGTTCTTCTGCTCCGAGATCCAGGCCACCGATTCCACGCCCACCGGATGCAAGGCGAACAGCAGCGCGGCGAAGGTGGCGCCGGGAAGCGCCAGACGCCGCAGGAGTTGCCAGAGCAGGCACGCTGCCGCGGCGTGCAGCAGGATGTTCAGCAGGTGGTAGCCCAGCGGCGAGTCGCCCCAGAGGCGGTGTTCGACCCAGAACGCCGAGTGCAGCAGGGGGTAGTACTGCTGGGTGGCCCCGAACTCGAACCAGATGCGCCGCAGTCCGTCCCACGACTGGAGATCGGGCCGGGTCACGTGGGCGAGATCATCCCAGATGAAGCCGCCCCTGAGCGCCGGCAGATAGGCCGCGAGCGTGGCCAGGACGATCAGCGCGCAGACCCGGGCCGCTGGCCAAGGCGAGACGCGGGCCGACGCCGCCGCGACGGCATCCGGCTCCGGTCCGTTTCGGCGTTCAGGCATGGCGAGCTTTCTAGCAGCACGCGGGGGCCATGCAACGCCTTGAAGGGAACGCGGCGGGCCCGGCGGACCCGCCCTACCGCCGAAGGGTGCAGCTTGCCAAAAAATCACCGCCATCCGGAGGGGATGGCGGTGATGGGCCGAGAAGAAAGCAAAGGCGGGCGGTCCCGCGATGATCGCTACATGTCGAAGGTCGCGCTCAGGATGAACTGGCGCGGATCGATGATCCGGTAGGTGTTGATCGTGCCGTCCGGATAGGCGGCGATCGGCTGGAGGCGGCCGCTCTCCGTCAGGTTGCGGATATTGAACTGGAACTTGGCGGGAATCCGGCCCCCGAAGAGCTTCGTCTTGTAACTGATCGTCACGTCCAGGTAGGTGTGCGCCTTGTCGTAGATCGGACGGGAAACGTCCAGATCGGTGATCGTCGCCGGGAGCTGCTGCTTGCCGTAGAACCCGATCGCGCCCTTGTCCTCCCAGCGGATGGCGCCGCCGACCGTGAAGTTCCGCAGGATGTGATGGTCGGTGATTCCGGCGAGCCCGTAGGTGGTGGCCACCCGGAAGTTGTAGCGGCGGGTCTGCGGGTTGGCCTGGCCTTCGAGCTGTTTGATCACGTTGTACGGCGACTGCACGAATGCGATGAAGTTGGCCTGCGCGCTCTGCGAGCCGCCATAATTGTGAATCCACCAGAGGCGGTTGGGATTCCCCCTGGCCCCCGTGTTCACGTCGAGGTCGTTGGCCGCGGAGTTGTTGCCGGACGCGGACCAATACCACGGTTGGCCGGCGTTTGGAGTTCCGGCGGGGTAAACGGCGGCTTGGTCGACGAGGGTGGTCCACACCGGCATGCGCTGGTCGATCCATCGCTGAAGGGTGGAGGACACGTTGCGGATGTAGGACTGCGTGTCCGTGATGTTCGCCGACACGGTCCAGTACTTGGTCGGGTTGGCGAAGATTTCGATTTCCGTGCCGCGCGCGGCGATGTCGTTGGTGGCGGCGATCGGCGGCGTCGGATTCATCAGGGCGCGGATCTGGTCCTCCGGCAGTTGGATCTGGCGCGCAAACTCGGTGAAGACCTGCGCATCGGTCCAAGTCGGGTTGTTCGCCTTGATCCAGCCGAACTGGTTGTTGTTGGGCCCGTAGGACGCCGTGGTGCCGCCCGCGACGTTCTGGAGCACGAACCGGGCCGGCGTCGCGCCCGTGAGCAGCAGGTCGGTGCGGATGACGCGCTGGGCGGTCGTGTTGGCGTCGCCGTTGCGGATGTCCTTCTGCAGCGTCGTATAGCGGGTCACGCGGACGACAACCTTGCCGTCGAACAACTCCAG
>JBAIXJ010000725.1:0-16209 GCA_037916645.1 Opitutales bacterium
GAGGTCGCGCGCCTCCTGCTCCACGACACGAAGTCCATGGTCGCGCTGCCGGGGCGCCAGTACGACATGAAAGGCGTCGGCTGGCAGCAGGAGGGCTGGCGCATGGGACCCGGCGGGGCGGGGCGCGGCAGCAGCGGTCACCGATTCTGGCTGCCGTGGATTTCCGTGAACCACCTTGCCGGCATCACCGGCCTGGAAGAGTATGATCCCGCGTTGTTCCGGCAGCTGTCAGGCGAACCGTCGGCGCCGCGCATCCCGGTGAACTGACGGCCTGCGGTCCCGGCGCGCGCTTCCGACTCCACGCCGCGGGCGGGTCCGAAGGGCGGTCGGCCGCGGGCCAACCGGAGTTGCAGCCGCTGGTGTAGGTCGGGCTTTCTTGTCCGCCATAGCCTTCGGCGACGGCGGAACGCCCGACGCGTCGGGGATAAACCCCGACCTACAGATCAATCGCGGCCACGGTTTTGTTGGAGCCGTGCTAGTGGCCTGTCGGACCGGCGGGCGGTTCGGCGACCGGCTGGTTCTGGTCGGCGGCCGCCTCTTCGATGAGCGTGGCCACGCCGCGCGGATTCTCGACGTGGGCCACATGATGGCCGGGAAAGGTGCGGATGGTCCAACCGCGGGACTTGGCGCGCTGCAAGCTCTTGTCCTTGGCGGCGCGTTCCTCCGCCGACTGGTCGGCGGGCACGAAGGCGACGTAGGTCACCGACAGGGCTTTTGCCAGGGGATTCTTGTAGGAGACCGGCTGATCGAAGGTCTGCACCGAATACGGCACGTTGGGCGGGGGCGGGTTGGGTTTGGCCCTCGGAGCCGGGATCATTCCGCCGACGACTTGGGAAGCGGGACGCGGGCCGGCGCGATCAGGAGGCCTCCGGGCCTTCGGCCCCGGCTGAAATTGGCGCCGACCTGTTCCGCACTGCCCGCGATCACGGCGTTACCTCGAGGATCACGCGTCGATAGGCGAACAGATGCGGCGTGCCGTCGTCCTCGGCTTGCAGGATGACGTGCAGCGTGCCCGGGCGGCCGCCGGATGGAAGGACCACCCCGGTGGCCGGTCCGCTGGTCTGCGTCAACCGGGCGCCCTCGAGCGTGCCGGCCTCGTGGTAGATCCACCAGGTGACGCCCACCTGCTGTCCGTCGTCGCCGGCGTCCGTGCCGGCGGCGGAGAGTTCCACCGTCGACCCGGCCCGGGCCGGGATCAGGACGACGCCGGTCGAGCGATCGCCGTTGAGCACCGGACGCGGGTTGTGGTTGGCCTTCCGGAAATCGTCGGCGACGCACCACGCCATGCGGGCGGCGAAGTCGTTCTGAAAATGCTCCCGCCAGCGCCAGACCGTCGCCTGGTTGGAACTGTCGAACCGGCCGGGTTCCACCTCGACGCGATCACAGGTCGAGGCGTTGTCGGTCCAGATGGGGCGCGTTTCGCCGGCCGGCTGGTAGAGCGCGTAACGTCCGCCCCAGCCGCCGTAGGCGGGGCTGACCTCCCAACCCAGCCCGTGGTCGATCAAGCCGAGAAAGCTCGGCGTGTCGCCCTCCATGAGATACAGCCGGCGGGGGTAGAGCGCGCCGAGCGGGCCGTGGTTCTGGATGACGTTCGCTTCCAGCCACGGATTGTCCACCAGGGCGAAATGGTAGCCGGGCGCGGCCTGGCTCTCCCGGCCGCCGGAGATGCCCGTCCAGGTGGCGCGGTAATATTCCTGATAGCTCGCGGGGTTCGACGGGGTGACGATGTAGAACAGGTGCGGGAATTCGCGCCGGATCCAGGCGCCCGAGTCGTCCTGGTCGGAGATCGCATACACCCGCAGCTTCGCCACGAACTTCTCCACGTCGGCCGGCGGCCGGGTGGCCCGCACGTCCCAGAGCGCCTGCGCCAGCGTGTTCGGGCCGCCCCAGATCGACACCCAGACCGGCCGGTCGTCGGGGCGGTCGACGGCCTCGACGATGCGGCGCGAGCCGCCCGAACTCCGGCCCGGGCCCACGGCGGCCATGCCGTAGCCGTCCTGGCCGGAGCGCGTGACCGCCCGGAGGCTTTCCACCGGAGGGAAGGCCGGCGCCTGCTTCACGAGGTTCGCCCGCACCTGGGCGTAAGCGTCAAGATCGCGGCGGATGAGGTCCTCGCGCGGATTCTGTTTCAGCCAGTTCGAGGTGACGGCGACCAGCCCCTCGAGGTCGAATTGGTCCGCGTAGACCAGCAACCGGACCAGGGATTCCTCGTCGTCCGGTTCGTTGGACAGGTCGGTCAGGACGATCAGCCGCGGCTTGACGTGGGGGATGATTTGCAGGTCGCCTTGGGCACCGACCGCGGGCGCGGCGGACGCAAGCAGCGCCGGCAGCAGGCAGGCGCAGGCAACGAGGCCGGCGATTCCGGCCCGTGGTTTCATCGGTGGTGGCATGGCTTTATGGCGGTTCATTTCGCCCAGGCGTCGCCTTCCGGCGTGCGCCGCCAGGCGAAATAGGCGTCGAGCACCTCGAGCGAGCTGGCGCCGGGCACCGGGCCGAGATGGGCCTCGTTGTGGAAATACATCACCTGGCGGTCGCTCGCGGTGAAGGGCGGCCACGCGGGCAGGCCTTCGCCGTTGGGGTCGCCGTGCTTGGCGAAGTTGGTCCAGTAGGTGGAGAGCAGTGCGGACACCGCCCAGTCCCCGGCGGTGAGTTTCGAATCCTTGGGATCGAGGGTCTGGAAGACGTAGGGTACATCCACGCCGTGCGGCGTGCCGTGGTCGGCCTCGGGCGAGCCGGGCGGATGGTCCGGGTGCTGGTCGAAGTAATAGAAATACACGCGGGACTTGCCGGTCCGCGCCTGCAGGAGCGCCCAGCTCCACGTGTGCCAGCCGAACGCGGCGTCGCGCATCAGGTCGCGGGCGGTCTTGGGCACCGAGTCCGGGCCGACGGGATAGGCCTTGAGGAGCTGGTCAGCGAAGGGGCCGAAGCGCTTGCGCGTGTTGGCGATGAATTCCTCGGGCGTTTTTTCCCGCGAGAAGCTGAGACCTTCGTCGGAGTTATAGCCCACGAGGATCGGGGTGTCGTTGTATCGGCCGGCCGCGTAGAGCTTGTACTGGTCGTCGGGAATCACCCAGCCGTCGATGATCGGCCAGGCGGCGCCGCTGCCCCAGCCGGACGGAAGCTTGCCGGGGGCGAGCCGGCGGAGGTCCGCGAGGGACGGGGCCCCGGCCTTTTGGGCGAAGGCGACACCGGCCTGCTCGGCCTCGGGCAGGCGCCGCATGTTTTCGCCCGGATAGGTGGTGGGGCGGGGCGGTCCGAACGAGCCGCCGCTCTGGGAGATGGCGCCGCGGAACAGCCCGTGGGCGAGCGGCGACGCGCACAGCATGCTGACGGAGATGCCGCCGGCCGATTCGCCGAAGATCGTCACCTGGCCCGGGTCGCCCCCAAACGCGGCGATGTTCCGCTGGACCCACTGGAGGCCCGCGATCTGGTCGAGCAGGCCGTAGTTGCCCGAGACGTGGTGCGGCGATTCGGCGCTCAGGTCGGGGTGGGCGAGGAAGCCGAGCGGGCCGACGCGGTAGTTGACGCTCACGAGCACGACGCCCTTGCGCGCCAGGTGTTCGCCGTTGTGGACCGGCGTGGAGGTCGAGCCGAAGGAGAATCCGCCGCCGTAGATCCACACGAGCACGGGCAGGCGGTCGCTCGCGGACTTCGCGGGCGTCCAGACATTGAGATAGAGGCAGTCCTCGCTGACGTTTCCCTTGCCGTCACCCTGGTAGGGATCGGGGGCGAACTGGGTGGCGGGACGGACCCCATCCCATTTCGCCGCGGGCTGGGGGGCGCGCCAGCGGAGGTCGCCGACCGGCGGTGCGGCGAACGGAATGCCCCGGTAGACCGTCAGCCCGCGCTCGGAGGCGCCCTGGACGAGTCCGTATTCGGTCATCACCGGCGCGGGTTGTTGGGCGAGACCCAGGCCGGCGGTGCACAGGGCGACAAGGGCAGTCCGATGGAGCATCAGCGTCATGGGGGAACAGGGGGTTGGGGGCTGCGGGTGACCGAGGCGGACCAGTGTCGCCGCCTCCAGCGCGAAACGAAAGCGGGAGAATGTCATAACTATGGACCAACCTGCGCAACGGAACAAAAGGGCCGGGAATCCCCGGCGACGGCAGGCCGGCCCCCGCGCGAGGAGGATACGACCGTCGCTCCTACTCGAAGCGGATCCGGTCCGGGTCGACAGAGCCGGTTCGGTTCGATCGGCCTGGGCCTGCGTCAGTTGGATCCGGCCGTTGTCTCGCCAAGCAATGGGAGCATCGTTTCCGCATATCGCTTGCCCAGCTCGCGGTAGCCCGCCGGAGTGAAATGCAGATGATCCGGCCGGCCGGTGCAACCCTGCGAGGAGACGACGTGCGCGGTCGGGATGACGTTCGGCAGTTCGGCGATGATGGCATTCATACTCGCGCAGGCGCCCTTTTCGTCGGCTCCCACGAGTTCGCCGGCGAGCAGCGGCACCTCCCCGGCCTGGAGATCCAAGTCCCTGAGCAGATTTTCGTAGATGGCTTTGACCTTGTTCGGCCATTCCTTGTCGTTCGTGTTGGATTCGCCCTGGTGCAACAGGATGCCTTTGATGACGCCGGCTTTCTTGGCCAGTCGGCCCATTTCGACCAGGTGCTGATAGGGATTCCCATCATAGGCGGCGATGGTGGCTTTCATCCAACCGGGGGCCGTCGCCGCGTACGCCTGGTAGTGGGTCTTGTCGAACAGCTCGATCTTGCAGCCCGCCACCGCGACATCGACCACCCCGACCTTGATGTTGGGCGGGAGTTTGGCGACGAGCGTGCGGCCAAAATAGTCGGCCGGGCAGAGCCCGGTCGAGGGCCGACACAACGGCGGGACGGCGGTGTACCACTGGCCCTTTTTTCGGTCCAAGCCGGGGAAATCAACGGTCGCCAGGACCTGGAACCGGCGGTCCACGGAGGTCTTGTCTTGTTCCTGAATCCCTGGGAAGCCCTCCATGTTTGACTGCCCAAAGCACAGGAAGACGAAGAAGTTCTTGTCCTGGGAAAAGGCGTTGGAGGAAAGCAGGAGCAATCCGGCCAAGGCGAGGCGTCGGAGGGAGGTGTTCATGGCGTTTCGGAGCAAGATGCGCGGGAATGTCCGCGAGGCAAAATAGATAGACCGGGACAACCCGTTAACCGCAGCGTCCGCGGTCAATTCCCGCCAGGCGCGCGGATGGAGCAATCACCAATCCCGGCCGACGGACATGAAAGGTTGCTCATGAATCGCCCGATGGCCGTGGGGGCGCAGGCTTGCCCGTTCGGCGAGCTTGGGGCCCCGAACCGGTCGAGGCGCTGCGCCGTTTGAATCTTTCGCCGCTGGTCCCTCGACTCACTCCAGCGCGTACAGGTTGCCGTCCGCGCTGCCGACGACCGATTAGTCACATCGGACGGGCTGACAGCGTGGTGGTGTCGGTGGAAGGTTTTTCGCGCAACGCCTCCAACTGCTCCCGGATTGATTTCGCCGTTGCGTCGCCACCGGACTCGGCGGCCTCGGCCAGGCGGATCGCCTCGTCAAGATCCGGAGCCCCGGGAAAGCGTTGCAGCGTCAGTCGGGCCAATTCCGCTTCAGCGTCGACAAGCGCCGCCTTGGCGGCTTTTCGAATCAAGCCCAATCCCTTGGCGTTGTCCCTCGGCACGACCTCACCGGCAAGATAAAGCCTGCCCAACTCCAGCTCCGCTTGGGGCAGGTCTTCGGCGGCAGCCTTTTGCAGCAAGGGGAGGGCTTCGGCCTTCTTGCCGGCCATCAGTGCATCAGCGGCGGCAGTATACACGGCGCTCTCATTCCCCAATTCGAGGGACTTCTGGAAATAGCTCTGCGCCTTCGCGGGATCGGCCTTCACCCCCAGACCGTTTTTGTAGATCCGGCACAGGCGCAAATAGGCTGCGCCCTTGAGCCATTCGATCCGGGATTTGTCGGTGATGGCGACTTTCACGTTGCTGTTGGGCACTTGCAGGACAACGCCCTTGCTGAAGTCGGTGAGAATCGCCTCAAACAGCGCCCGTGCGCCGGCGTAATCCCCGGTATTTAGCAGCGCATCGCCGTAGGCAGCCACGGCGGTGGAGTTGCCCAGGCGCATCAGCATGGCCAGCCAGAGCTTGGCACGATCGTAGTCGCGCGAAACCCCGTTTCCCTTGAGGTAGAAATTGCAGAGACGGCTGAGCGAAATGGTGTCCCCGCCGAGGGCGGCGAGGCGGTAGTGATAGGCGGCGTCGCGTAGGGTCACCGGAACGCCCTCTCCATTTTCGTGCATCTGGCCCAGCATGCGATGCGCGAACACCAGGCCACGTCCCGCGGCGGTATCGAAATGGACGTAGGCTTCATGGAAATCTTGAGGCATCAGCTTTCCATCGTACGCCAGTTGTCCCAGCTTCAGCGCCGCCTCGGCGGATCCGAGCCGTTCGGCCTCGCGGTATTGGTGCAGCATCTCCTGCTGCAGGTCCGCGGCGGGGTCGGACGGCCTGGTTTCCCGGGCGCGGCGGTACTGAATTTCGAGCAAGAGGCCGAGATTGGCGTGGGCCAGGAGATGGTCGGGCGCCGCAGCCAGGCATTTCCGGTACCAGACGATGGCCTGTGCCTCGTCGGCCTTTACGCCGCGCCCGTTGGCATAACAGAAGCCCAGGCCGGCCATGGCGTCCGCGTTGCCGGCCTCGGCGGCCTGGCGGTACCAGTCGACCGCCTTGACGAGACCCTCGGTGAACGACTGGAAGAGAGTGTAAGTGAAGCGCTCGTAGAAAGCGCCCAGGACCAGCATCGCCCGTGCGTTGCCGGCCTTGGCGGATCGCTTGAACCACTTCTCGGCGTCGGCGAGACTGACCTTACCCTCCGCGCGGTCCAGCGCGCGCATACCCAGCAGGAGCTGGGCCTGGGAATCCTTGTTCTTGGTCGCGAACGTCTTCACCAGCTGCCGTTCCTGTTCATAGGTCACCACTGACGGCGGGCACTGGCCGATGGACGCGAGGTAGCAGATGAAATCCTCGTCGCGGTGGGCCGCAGCGATCTTCGCCGCCTCCTGGGGGTCCTTGGCGGTGCCCAAGCCGTTCTGATAACAGATGGCCAGGTTGGCCCAGCCCAGCGGCAGATGCCCCTGCTCGGCGGCCTTCTTGAACCAGCCGAAAGCCTTGGCCGGGTCGGTCTGCCCCAGCCGGCCATCGGAATGGAGATAACCCAGGGACAACATCGCCCAGGCCTCGCCCTCGTCGGCCGCGAGTTCGTACCACTTCGCCGCCTCCCGCGCATCGTAGGTTTTGGACTTGGGGTCGGCGAACGATCCGGCGATTTGGAACTGGATCTGGTGCTGGGCCTGTTCCATCGCCGCGGAGCTTTCCGTTTCCACGTCTGCCTCGGCGAAATCGTCGAGCTTTTTCTCCTCGACGAGATTGTGGACAAAGACCATCCACATCCGCCGCGACAGCTTCTTGCTCAGCTCCAGCATTTCATTGGCCTTGGCCATGTCGCGGGGGATTCCCTTGCCGAATGCGTAATTGACGGCGGCCTTGACCGCCGCGAAGTAAACGCCGGCCCGGGCGGCGTCTCCCATTTTCGCCGCGGTCACGTAATGTTCTTGTGCCCCGGGAAGATCCTTCTTCTCCGCCGCAATCTCGCCGAGCACAAAGTGGGCCAAGGCCCGGACCCGGTCCGCCGGGCTGACCGGGTATTCCGGAGAAAGGGTATCGCCGCCGTTGTTCGTCAACTCGTCCGGCCGGGCGAACAGACCAGGGGGTGGATCGGGTGCCACAAAATCGGCATCCGGGGCCGTGGCGGCGGACAGCCACTTGCCGGCCTGCGGGTGGTCCTTCTTCACTCCAATGCCGTCGAAAAGGCAGAATCCCAGATAGGCTTCGGCAAAAGCGTTGCGGCGTTCTGCGGCGAGCCGGAACCAGTTGGTTGCCTTTTTCGGGTTGGCCTCGTAACCGCAGCCGCCCCGCAGGTAATAGAGGCCGAGCAGATTCTGGGCAGGGGTGTATTCCTGGTCGGCAGCCTGCTGCAGCATCTCTCGCCCACGGGGCCAATCGGCCGTCTTGCCGTCCCGGAAGATCTTGATGGCGCCCCAATACAGGTCGACGTCCGCGGCCGGCGCATAGCCCGATGGCCTGTCTGCCGCGGCCGGGGAAGCCCCGGTCACGGAGGCCGACGGCGGCGGCGAGGATACCGGCGCCTCGGCCGCCCGCGAGCCACCGGTGGCGGTGGCCGCGACACCCACGGCGAGCAGAAATCGGAACGGAGGAGACAGGATCTTCATGGGGGCAGGGGCTGGAAGGTTTCGATGCAGCGGCGTCGGGGCGGACGATGAGCGGACATCGGGCCGGTGTGTGGCGTGGAAAACGGGAGCGGGTTCACCGGTCTGTGGGTGCTGGCGTAGATGCGGGGGCGGTCGGATTCGTTCGCGCCGGCGGTCCCGGTGTCGATTCCGCGACGGTCGTCGGCGGAGTTGGAGACACCTCCCTGCCAGTCGCCGACCGGGCCGCCCAATCGGCGGCGATGCGCAGGCTTTCCCGCAGGGTTATATCCAAACCCAGGCCGTCGTGTCGCGCCTCACGATCGAATTCGATCGCCGTCCGGAAGAACGCATCCATCCCGGCGGCCAGCGCGTGCGGATCGATCTCTGCTCCCGTCTGTCGCCGGAAGATCGCAGGATAATCAGGCGGATCGACGATGTTCCCGCGACGTCGGCTGAGGTCCGACAGGATGGTGGCCACCTGGTCAAGGGAGAGCGGGTGGCCGGAGGCCTGGGACCAGGCCTGGGCAAGCGGTTCGCGAATCGCTTCAGCACCCTCGAAATCCAGCGAATCGATCCGAATCTCGCGGGCCGCCTCGTCGGGGCGGGGCTGGTAGTAGAAGACGTTCCAGCAAAAACGGTTCAGGCAGGTTGACCCGTCGGCCAGGGTCCGGGACCGGAGCGCCGCCTGGTGAACGCGGTTGTTCTCCGCGACGAGCGGAAGATCGACCGCAGTGACGGCGTACGCTTGAGTCTCGGTGAGGGCGCGGCCTTCCATGAAGAGCGCCTGCCGGGCCGCGTCCTCGTCCGCCCGCTCGCGGCGGCGGAAATCGAGCTGGAGCGACAATTCGGCGGGAGCCGATCGCCGCGCATGCCAGGCAATGGCCCGGCGCTGGAGGGCGAACTCGGGCAGACTTTCCTGGCGTGCGCGACTGGCGGCACGCAAGTCGGCCAGCAACTCCGGCGTCACGCGGGCGGTGCCGGCCGCAGGTTCGGCCGGGAGATGCGAAGCCACGGCCTCGGGCGGCAGGGCGTGCGGCAAATCCTTCTCCGTCGGCGCTGATTCAGGAAAACCCGACAACACGATGTCCGCCGCCACGCCGCTTCTTTGAGGACTGCGACCGTCGGGCAAATAGAAGAACTGCCGCGTGACCCGGGCCGTTCCCCAGTTGTCCCGGGCGGCGGTCGGGCCGGGGGAGAGCTTGCGGAGGTCGACGAAATCCTGGCTGGTTCCCTTGCCGAAGGTGGTCGCCGCCCCGGCAATGATGGCCCGGCGGTAACATTGGAGCGCGCCGGCGAAGGCCTCGCTGGCCGAGGCGCTGACGTGGGAGATCAAGACCACCAGCGGTCCGGTGAAATCGACGGTGGAATTGTCGGCCCGCATTTCGTCAACCTTGCCATTGAGCCCACGCAGCAATGCTGCCGGACCGCCCCGCTGGAACAAGCCGGTGAGTTGCACCGCCTCTGGCAGGAGGCCGCCGCGGTTGCCGCGGAGATCGATCACCACGGCCTCGACGCGCCGCGCGGCGAATTGTGTCAGCAGCTCGCGGGCATCGCGACTCACGCTTGCAGGGGAGGCGCCCTCCCCGGACGTGCCGTAGAACGACGGCAGCGTGAGCAGGCCGATCAGGCGGGCGCGATCCGGGCCCGGGACGGTCACCACGGCCCCTTGCGCGTGGTCGGAGGCGATTTCGACCCGGGCCCGATTCAACGTGAGGGAGATGGTCTGGTCAGTGCCTTGGGGACGAAGGCCGAGCGTTACCGGCGTGTTGACCGCGCCGCCGATCAGCTCGACCAACTCGCTCAACCGCCGGCCGGCAGTCATCACCGGGGGCGCCCCCGCTTCGGCCACGGAGATCACCTCGTCGCCCGGACTGATCCTGGCGCAGCGGTCGGCGGGACCGCCGGGCTGCACCGAATCCACAAAAAAACGCCCGTGGTTCCCGCGGAGCTCCACGCCGATGCCCACGACCGCCCCGGACATCTGAACTTCGAATTGCCGGGCGCTGTCCCGGGAGAAATAGCCGCTGTGCGGATCAAAACTCTCCAGCAGTGAATTCAGGAACCGTTCCCGGACCGCCAAGGGATCGATCTGGACGATGCTTTTGCGGTATTCGAGGTAGCTCGCCCGGACCGCGTCCACTGCCGCGGGCTCGTTCCGCCCGTCCAGCATTTCGCCGATGATCTGGAGGCGCAGCCAGCGTTCCCACAGGGCGTCCGCGTCGGCGGCGGTCGCCGGCCATGCGGCCTTGCGTCGGTCGACGGCCTGCCGGGCATCGGTGCCGAGGTCGAATGGCTGTTCCAATCTCCGATCAATCCATTCGCACCGAGCGGCCGCCCGCTCGGCGAACAGGTCGAAGATCTCGAACGCCGGGTGAAGGTCACCTTTGAACAAATAGACCGGCTTCAGATTCCGGTCGAAGCGATGGTGGATGAAATCCACCTCCGCTGCGGTCAGGATCAGATGATCGGCGTCCAGTTCGTCCAGGTAGCGATCCAGAAACTCGTGCGCGTCGAGCTCCGAAAAGGGCCGATCCGAGTAATGCAACCCCTGCAGAAGTTCGATGACGAGCAGAGCCTCCCGTTGCAGACTTCGCCGCTCTTCGGCGGGCAGGACCGCGTCCAGGGGGCGGGCAGCATCGAGCAGGAGGGTCAACCGGAGGAAACAGAACAGTCCCAGGCCGAGGCGGAGCATTTTGCCCAATTTTCGCGTTCATCTTATCGGCGGCGCGGGTGCAGCCAAGAGCGGACCGGCGGCGGTGGCTGGATAGTAGACATTGGCTTGATCCTGTTCAGCAGGCACAATCCCGACTGGTTGCGGCTGCCGGTGCCCGCGTTCAGTCCCGGCGCGGCCGAGCTCCGTCGCCGATTCGCTGCGGGGGCAACGAGTTGGGTCACGGCGGCGATCGCCGGCGCGCAGTCGGCGGACCGAGGGCGGTCGACGGGCGTCACCGGCTGGCGGTGAACCCTGCACGCCGTGCGGGCTGGCGAATCTGGTGCGTCAGGAACCCGCCCGGGGTCAGGCTCCACCTTGCAGCCAGGACTTGGGGCTGGCCTTCGGCCGTCGACCCTGAACTCAAAACTCAGAACCCTGAACCGCGAATGGGCGCGCAGCGCCTATTCGATCGCGTACAGGTTTCCGTCCGCGCTGCCGACGTAGACCACGCCGTGGTCCACGACGGGAGATGAGACGATCGCCCCGAGCGACCACAGCTTCACGCTCGCGTGGTACATGTCCTCGAAGAAGCTCGAGGCGAAGACCACCGGATAGTTCAGCGTCCCGTCCGGCTTGAGGTAGGCGGGGGCGTTCTTCTTCGCCGCCTCAGTCTGGAACTCGCCGACGAGCCTGCCGTCCTTGAGATCGACCGCGTAGAGCGAGCCGTTGAACGAGCCGAAGTAGGCCACGCCGCCGGCGATGGCGGGCGACGAAAACACCGGCACGTGCGCGTCGAACTTGAGGCGCTCCTTGCCGGTCGCGGCGTCGAGCGCGACGAAGAACGCCGGAATCGAGGTGCCGAAATAGACCTGGCCGTCGATGACCGCCGGCGAGGCGTTGACCCAGGTGATCCGGTACTTCCATTTTTCCTGACCGGTCGCGGCGTCCACGGCATACACGTTCGAGTCGCGGCAGCCGAAATAGACGACGCCGTCGACCACGGCGGGCGAGGACTGGATGCCCGTCTGGTTGAAGTTCACCGGATCCTCGCCGGTCTTGAATTTCCACTTCTCCTGGCCGGTGGCGGCGTCGACCGCGTACAGGTAGGTATCCCAGCTGCCGAAGTAGACCGTGCCGTTCACCACGGCGGGCGAGGAATGCACCACGTTTTTGGTTTCGAACTTCCACTTCAGCGCGCCGGTGGCGGCTTCGAGGGCGTAGCAGTTGCCGTCGCCGCAGCCGACGTAGACGACGCCGTCGACGACGGCCGGCGAGGAGAGGTACAGGTCCCAGAAATCGGGGATGATCTGCGTGCGCGGGAAGTAGCCATCGAGTCCCTTGGCCTCGAACTTCTTCTCCCCCGGGAGGGCAAACTTCCACTTCTCCTTCCCCGTGACGGTGTCCACCGCATAGAACACGCCGTCGTAGCTGCCGAAGTAGGCGACCTTGTCGACCACGGCGGGCGTGGAGCGGACGATGCTGCCGGTCTTGAACTTCCACTTCTCCTTGCCGGTCGCGGTATCGACGGCGTACAGGTGCATGTCGTCGCTGCCGATGTAGGCGATGCCGTCGACGACCGTGGGCGACGCCGCGACGGCGGCGCCGGTTTTGAAGGCCCATTTGACGCCCTTGAGCGGCCGGGGCCCCGCGGAATCGTACACGCCCGTGTGGGCGGGGTTGCCGCGGAACATGTTCTGGGCGGAGGCGGCGGGCGCCAAAGCGGCGGCCACCCCGAGGAGGAGCAGGAGGTGTTTCATCGTGGGAGCTGGAGGCGGGGACCAGAGGCTTAACACCGCGCCGGCCTGGATTCCTTCGCCCGCGGTGCATTTTGTATCGCAGCCCCGCAAAAACGCCCGCAACCGCCCGGCGCGGTGGCCGGGCGGCGGGAACGGCTGGACTTGAGTCGGCGCGGATGGACGCGCGTCGGAGCGGGCCGAGGGGATCAGCTGTGGGCTGCCGCGCGGGCCGCCTCCTTTTCCGGGACCACGAAGGTGAAGGACTGGCTGACCGACGCGCTCACCGGCTGGCCGTCCTTCAGAGCCGGCGCGTACTTCCACTTCCTGACCGCGCGGACGGCCAGGTCACGAAAGACCCGGTTGGAGGATTGGACAACGACCGGATCGGCGACGCTGCCGTCGGCCGTGACGGTGAAGCGGAGCGTCACCCGGCCTTCGATCTGCTCCTTGCGCAGGTCGAACGGATAGGCGGGCGAGGGCTGGGCGATGGGCCGGGGAGGCTGATCCGCGGCGGCCAGCGCGGTGATCGAGACCGCGCTCAATGCGGCGGCCAGGAGGAGTGCACGGGGGATGTGTTTCATTTTTGGAACCGAATGGGAGTTCGGCGAAATAACTCGGCGGACCGGCCAAAGGTTACGCGGGCACGGACTTTTTTGCTGGAAGGATGCTCGGAACACGTGGACGACGCCCGGTCGTCCCGAACCCGGGAATCCCTGGCGCCGGCGCTGTACCGCCCACGAGCATCGGTCAGGGCGAGAAAGAGCCCACGGCGTCATCACACCCGAATCGTCGGCCCGGGGCGGCCGGCCGGATGGCGGGTTGACGGGTTCTGCCGATCCGCGGTGTTCTTATTTCGTTATCCGTTGGGCAACGGGCGGCCGCCGTGCCTGGCGGTCCGTTCGCACCAAACCACGCACCACACCATGCAACTGGGAATCTTTGAACTGTTGGCGATCGCCTTTGCGCTCGGCTTGATCGCTTTTTGGATCTGGATGCTCGTCGACTGTGCGACCAGGGAAACGCCCGGGAATCCGAAGTTTGGCTGGCTGATCTTCATCGCCTTGGCCGGCATCGTCGGCGCGCCGCTTTACTTCCTGCTGCGCAAGCTGCCGCGAAAGGCGCGCCACTGACCGGCCGCGGTCTGCGCCGGTCCCCGACCCGGACGCAGGTTCGACGGGCGGGGCGGAGCGAGGTCCAGACATGAACGATCGCACGGGTTCAAGGCCGGGCTCCGACCAGCGCGCCGCGACGGGTCCGCCGGCCGCGAATTTCGCAGCGCGGCTGGAGACCGGGCGCCTGTACCTCCGGCCGTATCGCGTCGCCGACGCGGCGTGGTACGGCGAGATGGCGAAGCGGAATCACCGCCACCTCGCGCGCTTTGAATCCGGCAACGCCGCGTTCGGCATCGCGGATGAGGCCGGCGCCCGCGTGGTGCTCCATTCGTTCGCCGAACTGGCGCAACAGCGAACGGCTTGGTTCCTCGGCGCCTTCCTCAAGGGAACCGACGAGTTCGTGGCGCAGGTCTACGTCGGCGCGGCCGACCCCGGCCTGCCCCGCTTCACGATCGGCTTCTTTGCCGATGGAGCACACGAAGGGCGGGGGTACGTGACGGAGGCGGTGAGGGCGGCAGTCCGGCATCTCTTTGCCGGCCTCGGGGCGCAAAAAGTGGATCTGTGGTGCGATGACACGAACGTTCGCTGCCGCAGGGTCGCGGAGCGGTGCGGATTCCGGCTGGAGGCCCATCGCGTCGGAGACCAGCGCCATCCCGACGGCACGATCAGCGGGACGTGCGTCTACGCGATATTCCCGGGCCAATCGGCGGGCAATTTGGGCGCGGCCCCGCCGGCCGGGCCCGACGGTGACTTGCCAGGGCCCGGTGCGCTGCGCGAGGATTCCGGCTCCGCCCAATGAAAAGCAACCTGCCGAATCTGATCGAGGTCGATGCGAGCCGCTGCCGCCGCGATCTGCGCTGCGCGGCCGTCTGCCCGGTCGGCCTGATCGTGGCCGGCCCGGACGGGCCGGTTATTGCCGGGGACGCCGCGCAGCGGTGCGCCGAGTGCGGCCATTGCGTCGCCGTCTGCCCGACGGGGGCGCTGTCGCACCGGGTGATGAAGCCGTCGGAATGCGCGCCCCTGCCCGGGGAGTGGCGGCTGCGGCCCGAACTGGTCGAGGTCCTCCTGAAGGCGCGGCGCTCGTGCCGGGCGTATCGAAACGAGCCGGTCCCGCGGGAGATCCTCGAACGCGTCATCGACGCGGCACGTTACGCGCCCTCCGGCCTCAATCGCCAGCCGGTCAAGTGGCTGGTGGTGCACGACCGCGCCGCGGTGCGCGGGGTGCTCGAGGCCGCGGTGGCCTGGATGCGCGGGGCGGTGCGGGACCGGCTGCCCGTCGCTGACCGCCTCGGCTTGGCGCGGCTCGTCGCCGGATGGGATGCTGGAACCGATCCGATCGGCCGCGGGGCGCCGCACCTGATCGTGGCGCACGCCAACCAGCAGGAGATGACGGCGCCCGCGGCGTGCCTGATCGCGCTGAGCCATCTCGAAATCGCGGCGTTGCCGTTCGGACTGGGCACCTGCTGGGCCGGCTATCTCATGGCGGGCGCGGCGGCGTCGCCGGCCGTGGGGGCGGCTTTCGGCCTGCCCGCGGGCCACGCCGTTTTCGGAGTGATGATGATCGGGTACCCCAAGTTCAGCTATCAACGCATCCCCTTGCGTCGTCCGGCGGACATCGGATGGCGGTGAAGCGCGGGTCGGGCGGGTGGCCCGGGCGATGAAAACGAAGGAGGCGCCCGGTGGGGCGCCTCCGTGAAGCAAATGGCGGGAAAACGCGGCGGCGGCCCTACTGCTCGAGCTGCGCCTCCATCTCCTTCATCTCCTGCGACTCGCGCTTGCTCTGCCAAAGCGACCAGCCGATGGTGACGGCGCAGACGATCGCGACGAGGACGCCGACGATGCGGCTCTCGGCGCCGCTGATCAGGTTGAATTTGATCACCACGCCGAGCGCGAGAAGGCTGACCATGTTCATGACCTTGATCAGCGGGTTGACGGCCGGGCCGGCCGTGTCCTTGAGCGGATCGCCCACGGTGTCGCCGGTGACGGCGGCCTTGTGCGCCTCGGAGCCCTTGCCGCCGTAGTTGCCGTCCTCGATGTATTTCTTGGCGTTGTCCCACGCGCCGCCGGCGTTGGCCATGAAGACGGCCAGCAGCTGGCCGGTGAGGATCATGCCGGCGAGGAAGCCGCCGAGAGCTTGCGTGCCCAGGATAAAGCCGACCGTGATCGGCGTGAGGATCGCCAGGAATCCGGGGCCGATGAGCTCCTTCTGCGCCGTGTTCGTGCAGATGTCGACCACGCGGCCATAGTTGGGCTTCTTCTTTCCGGTCCAGATGTCCTGGTCGCGGAACTGGTCGCGGCACTCCTTGACGATCAGGAACGCGGCGCGGCCGACGGCGCGGATCAGCATCGAGCTGAACAGGAACGGCACGGCGCCGCCGAGGAGGAACCCGATGAACACGACGGGGTGGGAGACCGTGAGCTTGCCGGCCTCGGCCAGGTACTGCTCCGTCGTCATCATGCTGATCTTGTCCTCGCTGCCGACCGCGATGACGG